>DCTZ01000002.1 GCA_002329485.1 Caryophanales bacterium UBA1427
GTTTTAGGATGCTGTGAAATTTAAGTGTAAATTTTTATTATTTCGCTGAAAATAAAGTCCCTAATAAAGGGATTTTTCCCTTTTTTAATATTATATCGGTAATGGTGAAAAAATGAAAAATGACCGTGATTTAATTGAACAATATGAAGCATATCTTCGGATTGAAAAAAACTATTCCGATTATACGGTGTTAAACTATATTCGGGATATCGAAGATTTTGCTTCGTTTATATCCACGCAAGGATTCGGTTCGCTTGCTTCGATTCAGAAAGGCAATATCCCCCGTTATTATTTATCAAACTTAACCAATCGGGGATTTAGCAGATCAAGCATTGCCAGAAAACTGTCCAGCATCCGGGGTTTTTATTTGTACTTATACCGAAAAGGCATAATCAAAGAAAATGTGTTTTCGGAAATCGAAGCACCCAAAAGAAACCGGACCCTGCCGAAGTTTTTGTATCAAAACGAAATCGAAAAAATCCTGGCTTCGATTGAAACCAAAACCGCTACCGGTAAAAGAGATCTGGCCATAATGGAAATCTTGTACGGTTCCGGTATCCGGGTCAGCGAACTGTGCAATTTGAAAATCACGGACATTGACTTCAGTAATCAAATGCTTTTGGTTTTCGGTAAAGGACATAAAGAACGATACGTTCCTTTATCGACCAAAGCCGTCGAAGCTTTGAAAGCGTATCTGTATTTGGGCCGACCTCAATTGGAACTGAAAAATGAATTAAACAAACCGGACAAACTGTTTTTGAACCATTTGGGGGGTAACCTTACTCCCCGGGGAGTACGGGTTATATTAAACAATATTATGGACAAAGCCAGCGAAACCTTGCACATCAGTCCCCATATGTTGCGACACACCTTTGCGTCCCATTTGCTTGACGGGGGGGCAGATTTACGGTCCGTTCAGGAAATGCTCGGACATGCCCATTTGTCAAGTACGCAGATTTATACCCATGTATCGAGCGAACAGTTGAAAAGAGCTTATATGCAAAACCATCCCAGACAAAAGAAGGAGAAAAGTAAATGAGAAAACGCGGATTCGAAAAAATCAGTTGGGAACAATTCCAAAAAGACTTTGGCAAATTTATCCCCAACCTCGAGGAGACATATCAAGAAATAACAATGCCGATTCGAAAGACGGCCGGTAGTGCCGGTTATGATTTTCAGACTCTGTTTTCCTTTACTTTAAATCCCGGGGAAAGCATTCTGCTTCCCACTGGCATTAAAGCCTACATGGAAAAAGATGAATTTTTGGCACTTTTTGTGCGAAGCAGTTTGGGAATCAAAAAGAAAATCATGTTAATGAATCAGGTTGGTATTATCGACTACGATTATTACCAAAATATCAGCAACGAAGGACATATTATGGTTGGACTGATTAATACGGGGAATTCCCCATGGGTTTGCCAAAAGGGCGAAGCAATCATTCAGGGCATCTTTATGAAATATTTGCTTGCCGACCATGATAAAAGAAACGATTTTATCCGTTTGGGCGGAATCGGGTCCACAGATAAGGAGAAATTGAAATAATGATTATTATTCGCAAAGCAGAAATTAATGATGCGAACGCTTTATGGCGCATTCAAACCGAAGTGTTTCAAAAATACATGGTCAAGTATGGAGATTTTCAAAGAAATCCGGCACATATGACCCTCGATCGGCTTAAGTTCAATATCAATTATCCGTATGGACAATATTATGTGATTGAAAAAGACGGTCAGATTATCGGGGGGATATTTGCGGTGGTGATTGATGCCGAAGATACGATGAATATTGCCCAATTTTATCTTGCTGGCCCTTTCCAAAAACAAGGAATCGGAAGCAAAGCCTTGCAGTTTTTATTTGCCCAAAATCCGCAAATTAAAAATTGGTATGTCGATACCATTTACGAAGAAAAACAAAACGTCGCTTTTTATTTGAAACACGGATTCAAAATAATCGACGAAGAAGGTTATGAAGCATTCGAAGAAGAACATGAAGGACTGACATTTGTCATTCTCAAGAAGACGGTGAACAATGAAACCAACAAGCAAACTTTCTGACCAAACGACCAAAGGTTTTTACAAAAAAGCGATAATACTTTCTTTACCGATTTTGATACAACAAGCCATTACGGTTTCGATTAATTTACTCGACAATATAATGGTGGGTAGTTACGATTTGCTTGCGGTATCGGGAGTAAGCATCGCCAATCAGATTCTCTTTATCGTCAATGTCTTGTTTTTCGGCGGGTATGTCGCGCCGGGTATTTTTGTTTCCCAATATTATGGGGCAAACGATATTGAAGGAGTGCAAAAAGCAATCCGCTTCAAAGTTTGGGCGGGTCTTTTGCTTTTGGCGGTTGTTTCGACTGTCCTTTTAGTATTTGATTCTTTCTTTATCCGACAATTCCTTCAGGACACCAGCAACCCCGCTAGCATGGAAAGCATATTTTCCTACAGCAAAACTTATCTGACGCTGATGGTTATCAGCTTGGTTCCTTTTTCGGTAACTTTGCTTTATACGACGAGTCTTAGGGAAACCGGCAAGCCAACACTGCCCATGAAAGCGGGGGTTGTGGCTTTGGGAATCAATTTCGTATTGAATCTGCTTTTAATCAACGGGTATTTGGGAATGCCGAAAATGGGAGTTGTGGGAGCGGCTATTGCCACGATTACCGCCCGGGTAGTCGAAATGCTGATCATTTTGATTGTTTCCGGCAAACAAAAAAAGCAATATCCGTTTTTGCAAGGGTTGTATAAAACCTTAAAGGTTCCGGTTGCGATGGTCAAAGAGATTGTTAAAAAAGGCTTGCCGCTTTTGACCAACGAATTTATTTGGTCTTTGGGGATGACTGCGGTCGTGGCGATTTATGCCAAAAGAGGAACCCTGGTGCTGCTTTCACTGAACATCACCGGGACCGTTACCAACCTGTTTTTTATTGTTTTCGGTGCCATGGCGACGGCCGTTTCGATCATCGTCGGTCAATCGCTTGGGGCGGGTAAACTGGAAGAGGCAAAAATTATTTGCAAAAAGTTACTGCTTTTTTTGGTTTTTGTCTGCGGATTGGTAGGAATTCTCCTTGCGATTATTTCCCCTTTTATTCCGATTTTGTTTAATGCCACTCAAGATGTAAAGCAATTATCCACTCTGATTTTGCTGATTATCGCCCTTTTCTTCCCGGTTTATGCTTACAACTCCGGAGCGGTCTACACAATCCGGGCGGGCGGGGTAACGAACGCATTGTTTATTTTCGATATTTTATTCATTTGGGGAATTTATTTGCCGACTGCCTATCTATTGGTTTCCAAAACTGCTTGGTCGATTCTGATTGTGTATTTGACGGTGCAAGTTTTGGAAATGTTAAAATCCGCTTTTTTAACCTTTTTGCTCAAAAAAGGATATTGGGTCAAAAACCTGGCCCAAAAAGATATGAAAATTTTATAAGTTAAATAATTTGTGTATTTAAAACGATTATGGTATAATAATACAGGCAAAAATACACACAAAGGTGGAGTTCGTCGTCGAGTGCAATTTGTGGCGGTTAACGTTGATACCTTTGGCGGCCAAAACAAAATAAAATGGAGGAGAAAAAAATTTATGGCTGTAATTACAATGAAACAATTGCTTGAAGCAGGAGTTCACTTCGGTCATCATACTCGCCGTTGGAACCCTAAAATGAAAGAGTATATTTTCGGCGAAAGAAACGGTGTTTACATCATCGATTTGCAAAAAACCGCCGATAAAATCGAAGAAGCGTATGCCGCGCTTGTCGATATCGTTCGCAACAACAATAAAGTCATCTTTGTCGGAACCAGAAAACAAATTCAGGATGTAATCCGCGAAGAAGCAACCAGATGCGAACAATACTATGTTGATAAACGTTGGTTGGGCGGAACCTTGACCAATTTCAAAACCATCCGCAAATCCATCGCAAAACTTTATCGTTACGAAGAAATGGAAGCCGACGGCACATTCGAAAAATTGCCGAAGAAAGAAGTAGCATCCATCAAAAAAGAAATGGGTAAACTCAACGGTTTCTTCAGCGGTATCCGCGAAATGACTTCCCTTCCAGGCGCAATGATTGTTGTCGATCCGAAGACCGAACATAATGCGGTGATGGAAGCAAGAAAACTTGGCATTCCGGTAATCGGTTTGGTTGATACCAACTGCGACCCTGATGAAGTTGATTATGTAATTCCGGGAAACGACGACGGTGTCAGAGCCGTTCGCTTAATCATCGGCGTTTTGGCGAATGCGGTTATCGAAGGTAACGGCGGCGCTGTCGAACCTTATACTTTACCTGAAGAAGAACCAAAAGAAGAAGAACCAAGACAACAAGCTCCTGCACGCAGACCAAAAGGCAAAAAAGCAGAAGACAAAGCCGAAAGAAAAGTAAGCAAACCTCGTAATGTCGAAGCCGAAATAAAAGAAGCAAAAGTTGAAGCAGAACCAGAAGCAGTCGAAGACCTTTCAGCAAAAGCTGTAGCAAAAGCTGAAGCAGAACCTGCAGTTGAACCTGTCGAAGAAGCAGAAAAAGCCGAAGAAACCAAAGCCGAAAATGTTTCGGAAGAATAAAGATAAAGGAGTATAAAAATATGATTAGTGCGTCATTAGTTAAAGAATTAAGAGATAAAACCGGCGCGGGCATGATGGATTGCAAACGTGCCTTAACCGAAACCAACGGTGATCTTGAAAAAGCCATCGATTGGTTAAGGGAAAAAGGAATTTCGAAAGCTGAGAAAAAAGCGGATCGGATTGCGGCAGAAGGCTTGGCCGATATCGTTATCGACGGCAACAACGCCTATATCTTCGAAGTCAATTCCGAAACCGACTTTGTGGCCAAAAACGACCAATTCCTCAATTTGATTAAAACCCTCGGCGAAATCGCCGTTAAAGTTCAGGCAAACAACGAACAGGATGTTTTAAACGGTTCCTTAAACGGTCAGACCGGACAAGATTATGTCATTAACGCTACCGCTACCATCGGCGAAAAAATCAGTTTGCGCCGTTTGGCCAAAGTTACCAAGAACGACGACGAAGTCTTCGGAGCTTACAAACACATGGGCGGTAAGATTGCGGTTGTGAGCGTTTTGACCGGAAACAATGCTGAACTGGCCAAAGACGTATGCATGCACGTAGCTGCCATGAATCCACGTTTCCTTGATTCCACTCAAGTTCCACAGGAAGTCATTGAACATGAAAAACATGTCTTGACCCAGGAAGCCTTAAACGAAGGCAAACCGATGGCGATTGTTGAAAAAATGGTCATTGGCCGGGTTAACAAATATTTGAAAGAAATTTGCCTTGTCGATCAACCGTTTGTCAAAAACCAAGATGAAACAGTTGGTCAACATGTCAAGAATAACGGAAGCAGTATCCGCTCCTTTATCCGCTATGAAGTAGCAGAAGGAATGCAAAAACGCGTTGATAATTTTGCAGAAGAAGTAGCAGCTCAAGTCCAAGCAGCGCAAAAACGATAATCAAGCATTTCTGAAGGGAGGAGCGATCCATGAAACGAATCATATTAAAAATAAGCGGTGAAGCCTTATCAGGCGGGTCGCAAATGGGAATATCGGCCGAAAACGTCAAGCGCGTTGCCAAAGAAATCAAAGCCGTTCACGAAATCGGTTATCAAATCGGTGTCATCATCGGCGCAGGCAATATTTGGCGCGGACGGGATGCGGCTGACAACGGAATGGAAAGAGCGAGTGCCGATTATATGGGCATGCTCGGGACCATTCTTAATGCCTTGGCCCTTCAAAACGCTTTGGAAGCGATGAATGTGCCGACCAGAACGATGACTTCGCTATCGATTCCAAGTGTCGCCGAACCTTATATCCGTCGGAAAGCCATTTCGCATTTCGAAAAAGGCTATGTGGTGATTTTGGGGGGAGGAACCGGAAATCCTTTCTTCTCAACCGATACGGCAGCGGCTCTAAGGGCAGCCGAATTGGGAGCCGAAATGATTTTGATGGCGAAAAACGGCGTTGACGGTGTTTATGATGCCAACCCACATACCGACCCTAATGCTAAACGCTATCAACACTTGACCTTCGATGAAATGCTTAACAAACACTTGCAAGTCATGGATCTGACTGCTGCAACCCTTTGTAGTGAAAACAATATCAATATTTTAGTGTTCGATATCAATGTTGAAGGAAATATCCAAAAAGCTCTTGCCGATCCTAGTATCGGAACCTTAATTACGAATTAGGAGGATAAAAAATGCCAAAACAAGTTATCAAACAAGGCGAAGACAGGATGTTAAAGACCATTGAAGCTACGAAAAAAGAATTTTCTTTGGTGCGAACCGGTAAAGCCAATCCCGCCATTCTTAATGTCATATCCATCGATTATTACGGAGCACCGATGCCTCTCAACCAAATTGCGAGCATATCCGTTCCGGAACCGCAAATGTTAATGGTAAAACCTTATGACAAAAGCATTTTGAAACAAATCGAAAAAGCGATTCAAATCGCCGATTTGGGCTTTAACCCAATCAACGATGGCGAAGTAATTCGGATACCTGTTCCGCCGCTAACCGAACAAATTCGGAAAGACTTGGTGAAACAAGTCAAGAAAATGGCGGAAGAAAACAAAGTAGCCATTCGAAACATCCGTCGCGATATCCTTGATGAACTTAAGAAAATGGAAAAAGACGCTCTTATTTCGGAAGATGTTTTGAAGAAGAGCACGGAGGAAGTCCAAAAACTAACCGACAAGTATATCGGCCAAATCGACCAGTTAGCCAAAGAAAAAGAACAAATCATAATGGCGTTTTAATCTGTGACGTCGTATAAAACGTTGTTAGTACACGCTTCGTGTATATACAACGTTTTTTCTTGCTTTTAACCTGGTTTTAGCGTATAATTACAGTGTAACAGGGGTGAAATAATGGAAGAAAAAATCCTACATTGTTTGAAATGTGGAGGGGCAATGACGGTTAAAGAAAACCAGTCGATTGCCAGTTGTCCGGATTGCGATGCTTTGAATCCGGTACCCCAGGGTATCATGCACGCCAGAGTCAAAAATGTCGATTGGTTACTCGAACGATACAACAAAGCCGTGGAGCATTTGATGTTGTATCAGTTTCACAAAGCTTACAATATTTACGATAAAATCGCCAAATCACATACCGACGGATACGCTTATTGGGGTAAGGTTTTAGCCCAATACGGAGCAATTTACCAAATTGACCAAAACCTTGCCAATCAGCTGGTAATTTTAAGAACCCATTGGGAACGTTTGGTGGATAACGACAACTATCAAAAAGCTTTGGCTTTGCTTGATACGCATGCCAGCGCTTTAATCAAAAACGAAGCGATTCAGATGGAACGCTTATGCCAAGCCAACCGTCAAACCGTTATGCAAACCGCACCGATGGATGCGACAGTTTTGGTCAACGACGACGAAAGCAATCCCAACCATTTCCAAGACTTAATCCAGGCAGAATTAATCAACAACTTTTTGGAAAACAATAATGTCAAAGTCAGATTATTGAAAGGTCTTTGGGCCAAACAGGCCCTTGACCAATTGGAACCGACGATTTTTCCGTGTTTGGAACTTTCCCCGGTTTTAATCGTGATTGATTCGAGTCCCGATGGAAGCGAAAATCAATTGCTGAAAAATTCCTGGATTCGCTACCAAGGCCTCATGAAAAGCGAACGTTCCGTCAAAAGACTGCTGATCGGCGTGGGGGGTTCCGCCCCGGGGAATTCCGCGGATGAAAATACCTGCAGTTTTTCGGAAATCAATGACGACAATATGGCGAAAATCACCGAACTAATCCAGGAAGCGGCAGACCAAATCGAAGAAGAAATCGAAACTCCCAACGACGCTCTTAAAGGCATAAGGGAAAAATTAAAGAACAAGCAATTCGATACGGTCAAAACCGAACTGAAACCGCTTCTCAGCAAAAATCCCGGCGATTATCAGCTGTGGTGGCTTTCCTTCCTGACGAAACACCAGGTATCAAGCGAAGAAGATCTCAAACGTCAAGGTTTGAATTGCGAAAAAGATTATTATTTTCAGAAAACCTATGCGCTGGCCCCGCTTGGGGTGCGTCGTTCCTTGTACGGCATTCTTTCCGCTTGCAAGGCCAAAGTCGTTCCGAGTCCGGAACAGCTGTACGAACAGAAACTTTCCGAATGCCAAGCCGAGCTTTACAAACGCCATGCGCGACGTTTATGGAAACCGTTTATTTTTTATTGGGTTTTGACGTTCTTTGCTTTCGCAACGGTTTCGTTAAAATGGCTTCCGTCTTTCCTGGCGGCCTTTGTCCTCTTTTCAATCGGTTTTATCTTTATTGTCATCGAATGTGTTGAGGTAGACAAGTTGGGAAGAGTTCCCAAAACCATTTCCGGGGAAGTTGCCATCAATAAATATTTCCAATACCTAAAAGGCAATTTATCCCCTAACCAAAGCGCAAGATACTTACCTTATCAGCCGTATCAGCGCCTACAAAAACGCTGGCGGATTTTACTGGCGCTTTCGCTCTTTTTCTTTTTCGGCTTCGTCCTGAAAGAAGTGGTAATTGCCACCAAAAACTGGAATCTGACCTATACTTATGCTTTTAATTCGGTGGTGATTATGGGCGGAAGAGGCGAAGAAATTGTCATTCCTTCCACAATCGGAAAACGCAGTGTCACAAGAGTTGCCTCCCGTGCCTTTTACGGCGACTCAAAAATCAGAAGCGTTTGGATTGGCGAGGGAGTCCGGGAACTGGGCAGCGAAGCTTTTGCCTTCTGCGAAAATCTGCGGCGGATCGAGTTGCCGTCAACTTTAAATAAGGTAGGAGAAGATGCTCCGTTTTATAAATGCAACGATTCCGTCTTGCTTAATAACCCAACCGATTTGTTTTTGTCGGAATTATTCGGCGTCGGTTACGACGAATGGATTACCGAAATCGACGAACGGGGTGTTAACTAAAAACGTGCTCAAGGGCGCGTTTTTCGCTTTTTTATAAATCAATAAGTAGCATAAATTCGCAAAATATAGTATAATAGATAACATGAGGTTGATATTATGAGTCTGGACTTAAAAAAGGCCGGTTTGGATAAAACAAAACTGCCTAAACATATTGCCATCATTATGGACGGCAATGGCCGGTGGGCCCAAAAAAGAGGGCTTCCGCGCTATTTGGGCCACCAACAAGGCATGCGTGTCTTGGGAAAAACGGTGGAAACCGTGCTGGCCTGGCAAATTCCCTGCCTTACGGTTTTTGCTTTCAGCACCGAAAATTGGAATCGACCTCAGGATGAAATCGATTATATCATGACGCAAGTCGTCAAACAATATGACCGCTATGCCCCGGAACTTTTGAAAAAAGGGATTCGGGTAAAAGTCATCGGCGAACAGACAAATCTGAATAGCGAAGTAAAAAAGGTTATCGACAGGATTCAGGCATTGACCAAAGACAATACCCAAATGACTTTGGTTGTCGCGTTCAATTACGGCAGCAAGCAGGAATTGACTGCTGCCTGCCGAAAAGCTGCTTCGCTTGTGCAAAAGAATGTATTAACAATCGAAGATATTACGCCCGAAACAATCGAACAAAATTTATACACTTTCGATTTGCCGCCGGTCGATTTACTGATTCGCACGAGCGGCGAAATGCGCTTAAGCAATTTCCTTTTGTGGCAGTTGGCTTATGCGGAAATGTATTTTACGGATACTTATTGGCCGGATTTTAGTCAGAAAACTTTAATTGAAGCGCTTAAGGCCTATTCGCAAAGAAAACGGCGCTTCGGAAAAATTGGTGACCGAAATGAATAAAGCAGTGCAGAGAGTAATCACCGGAATTGTGATGGCCGTTGTCTTTGTGCCTTTGGTTATCTTGGGTTCTTGGCCGTTTGCCCTTTTGGCTGCCGCTTTGGCTTATATCGGGGGTTATGAATTGGTCAAAGCTTATTTTGATCAGGAAAAAAACGAAAAAGCAGCTTGGCTAAAGTATGTTTTTCCGCTTGGGGTAAGCAGTATAGTTTTAATCGGTTGGTTAAATCCTGCGGCTTTGCTGCCTATAACCCTTTTATGCACCCTTGGTTTGGCTTTTCTAATGGTGGTTTTGCCTTATCAAAGCATGAACCTGATTTTTTTCCTGGCCTTTGCCATGCAATATGTCGGCTTGGGACTAGGAGCCTTAATCTCGCTCCGTTATGTCGACCAAACCGGATTTTCCTTGTTTAAGCAAAATGCAGGCTTGTATTTGTTTGCCTTTGTGTTGGTTGTAACGTTTTTTACCGACATGGGTGCATATACTATAGGTAGACATTTCGGCAAAAGAAAATTTGCCCCCAATATCAGTCCCAACAAAACCAAAGAAGGCGCCGTCGGCGGCTTAATCATCGGAGTAATGGTAGGACTAATCTATTATCTCTCAGTCAGTTATTTGGCCAAAACGGAACTCTTGCCGGTTTTCAAAGAATGGTCTCCGTTTGCCAAAACACTTATAATATCTTTGATGCTTGCGCTATTGTCAATGGCCTCCGCCATCGGGGATCTTGTGACTTCCAAAATCAAACGCCATTTCGGAATCAAAGATTACGGCAATATCTTTCCCGGACACGGAGGAGTTATGGACCGGTTTGACAGCGTAATATTTTCCGGAATGATGTTTTATCTGATATATTATCTTATGGGGTTAATCGCATGAGGAATATATGTTTGCTTGGTGCGACCGGTTCCATCGGAACGCAAGTATTGGATATCGTTCGAAATCACCCCGAGCAATGCCGGGTTAAAGCAATTTCCTTTAATCAAAATCTAACCAAGGCTATTCCTATTATCGAAGAATTCAAGCCTTCTTTGGTGGCATGCGGTGAAAACATCGATATCGGGAATCTCCGACAGGAATTCCCCGGTGTGGAATTTGTTAAGGGAATGGAGGGGCTTTTGGAAGTTGCGAGATATCCCGCACCAAATCCCGTGGTCATCAATGCTTTGGTCGGTTCGGTCGGATGTTTGCCCACCGCCCAAGCCTTGAAAAACGGACGAAATGTTTTACTGGCCAACAAAGAAACCTTGGTAATCGCCGGGGAAATCATTATGAAGTTGGCCGAAGAAAACAAGGCGCGGATTATTCCGATTGACAGCGAACACTCGGCCATCGCGCAAATACTGATTGGTAAGAATTCGTCAGAAATCGAAAAACTAATCCTCACCGCAAGCGGCGGCTCGTTGTTTGAAAAAACCAAAGAAGAGCTGAAAACCGTTACCGTGGCAGAAGCCTTGCGCCATCCGAATTGGCAAATGGGTGCCAAAATTACTGTCGACAGCGCCACTTTGATGAATAAAGGTTTTGAAATCATGGAAGCGGCGCATTTGTTTAAGGTGCCGGAAGAAAAAATTGCGGTGGTAATTCATCGGGAAAGCATTGTGCATTCTCTGGTGGAATTTGTCGACGGTTCGGTTATCGCCCAAATGGCGGTGCCCGATATGCACCTGCCGATAAATTTTGCTTTGAACTATCCTTCGCATAAACCTTTGGTCCCAAGATTGGATTTAACCAAAATCGGCTGTCTGACTTTTCAACCGGTCGATGAGGAACGATTCAAAACCATCAAACTGGCCCGGTTTGCCTTTTCCAAAGGGGGCTTTTATCCGGCTGTTTTGAATGCGACAAACGAAGCGATGGTTCAGCTGTTTCTGGAGGGAACCGTTACAATCGACCGAATCGAATCCGAAATCGCATCTGCGATGTCCGATGATTCCCTAATGAATAGTTTTCGCAACTTAACCTTTACTTTGGAAAACATCATGAAAGTTGATCAAGATGTCAAAAATAAAATAATGCAAAAATACAAGAGGTAGATTATGATCGTATTGCAATATTTACTTGGCTTCATCGCCTTTGTCTTTATCCTCGGCCTAATCGTTTTGGTTCATGAAGCCGGACACTTTATCTTTGCGCGGCGCGCGGGAATTCTTTGTTACGAATTTGCCATCGGCATGGGTCCGGTGATATGGCAGAAGAAAAAAGGGGAAACCGTTTATTCCATTCGGGCTATCCCGATTGGCGGTTTTGTGTCGATGTCGGGCGAAGAAGTGGAAGCCAATCCTTTACGGGGAAAAACCGAAATTAAATTAGTGCTCGAAAATGACCGCGTGACCCATTTGGTTACCGATTTAACGCATCCTGATTATCAACATTTGCCAACCCTTACGATTGTCAGCTATGACATCGTCGGTACCAAGGAGGCCTTGGAAAACGAACTTTATATCGTCGTAAAAAACGAACTGGGCGAAGAAGTAAAATATACCGTCAACAGAGATTGTATAGCGGTGATGGGGAAAAAGCAAATTGCGCAAATTGCGCCGTATAATCGGACCTTCACCCACAAATCGATCGGTCAGCGCTTTATGGCCATTTTTGCCGGTCCGATGATGAACTTTTTGCTTGCCATTCTTTTGTTCTTCCTGATTGGCTTTTTTGTCGGTTATCCGAACATGAAATCGACAATGATTGAACAGGTGGAAGACAAAACGCCGGCATATGAAGCGGGGTTAAGAGACGGGGACCAAATCATTGCCATCAACGGCCACCCCGTTTCCAAATGGGACGATATTTCCGCAGAACTTGCCAAATTGGCCAAAGGGATGGGCTTTACCGGCCCCGTCAAAGTCGACTATAAACGCGACGGTGTTAACATGGAAACGACTGTCCACCCTTATGTGATTATTCATATGATTGGGATTACTCTGAAGCCGGACGGTTCAAACAGCACTGTTATTGAAACATTTACCCCGATGGGAAAAAGAACCCTAAAAGAAGACGAACTTTTGCTCAAAGGCGACCAAATCACGCGCATCAAAAGCGAAAAAGGCGAATACGTCACCATCAACAATCGCAGCGATTTGCTATCGTACTTTAACAATACCGCTCCCGAAGGCGGAGATTACAAAATTGAAGTTTTACGGGACGGCGAATTGAAGGAATTCACGATTTTCGGCCACAGCAAAGAAGTCTTGGAATCGCAAGGCTATACCGCTACCAAAGTGCAATTGATGATTTCTCCGGAATACCGTTTCGATATCGTGCAGTTGTTGTACCGGCCGTTTGTGGATACGGGCGATGCCTGTCTTTTGATTTTCCGGACGCTCGGCCAACTCTTCAAGAGAAATTCCACAGTCGGATTGAGCGACCTGTCGGGTCCGGTCGGTATTTTTGTGGCAACATCCAGTATTGCCCAGGGCGGAATCATTCCGCTGCTTAATTGGACGGCTATTTTAAGCGTCAATATCGGCTTTTTGAATATCCTGCCGCTACCGGCGCTTGACGGCGGCCGACTGGCCTTTTTGGGTTACGAAGCCGTGACCAAGAAAAAACCGAATACCAAAGTGGAAAATATCATCCACCTAATCGGCTTCTTCCTCTTTATGGCCCTCTTTGTGTTTGTCACCTTCAATGATGTCTTAAGAAATTGCATAGGAATGTAATAGGAGTTGCAATATGTTACAAAGTTTATTATTTGTTCCCACTTTACGCGAGGTTCCGAAGGATGCGGAAGCATTGAGTCACCAAATATTGTTAAAGGGTGGTTATGTGCGGATGAATGCGGCGGGGATTTACACTTATTTGCCGCTTGCCTATCGCGTTATCAAAAAAATCGAAAATATCATTCGCGAAGAACTTGATGCCATCGGCTGTTCCGAACTACTGATGCCGGCTTTGCAGGTTAAAGAATTGTGGATGGAAAGCGGCCGCTGGGATGTTTACGGAAAAGAACTCATGCGTTTGACCGACCGTCACGATCGCGACTTTTGCCTTGGACCAACCCATGAAGAAGTCATCACGTCGATTGTTCGCGACAGCATCACCAGTTACAAAAAACTCCCGCTTGCCTTATACCAAATCCAAACCAAATACCGGGACGAATTCCGGCCGCGTTTTGGGTTGATGAGGGCCCGAGAATTTATCATGAAAGATTTATACACTTTCCATACTAACGAAGCGGACTTGGATGAATGGTATTTGAAGGTCAGAGGAGCTTACATCAATATCCTTAACCGTTTGGACTTGCATTATCGCATTGTCCGGGCCGACAGCGGTCAAATCGGCGGTTCCTCCAGCGAAGAATTCATGGTTCTTTGCGAAATCGGCGAAGATACGATTGCCTATTCCGACCAAAGCGATTTTGCGATAAACGAAGAACTAATGGACCTGCCGGTCGGTTCGCCTTCTCCGGACGGAAAAGGTACTATCCGCCATGCCAAAGGCATCGAAGCCGGTCACATCTTCAAACTCGGAACGAAGTATTCCCAAGCCATGAATGCCATGTTCGTCGATCAAAATCAGGAAAAGAAACCGATTATCATGGGCTGCTACGGAATCGGAGTGAGCCGTTTGTTGATGGCTATCATTGAACAACACGCAACCGACCTCGGCGTGGTTTGGCCAGAAGAAGTTACTCCTTTTAAAGCGCATATCATTCCGCTCGATAAAAAAGGCACCGAAAACTACCAAAAAGCTTTGGAGACCTACGATGCTTTGAAACAGCAGGGCGTTGAAGTCTTGTTGGACGACCGGGACGAACGTCCGGGGGTGAAGTTTGCGGACGCGGATTTGATTGGGGTAAGAACCAGAATCATCTTCGGGAAAAAAACCTCGGAAGGAATCGTCGAAGTAAAAGACCTCAAAGAAAAAACCGTCAAAGAAGTCGCCATCGACAGTCTGACGGATTTAATTAAATAGGATTAACCTTTCCCGCTTTGGTTTTCGCCAAAGCGTTTTTTATCAAAATTGACCCTTTTTTGGATATGGATGGTATATTTAAAAAAAGGAAGGATGGTCAGGATATTAGTTTTGATGATATTACGGATAAACTTGATGACTTGGAAATGGCAATCAATGAACTGAGCGATAGAGTTGAGGATAAAGGCGACGAATTGAACGCTAAACTCGATGAAATCGCTGATTTGTTGCGAGAAATTTAGCATATCTTGAGAAAAAATCTATAAGTCAAAAAAACAACCCCTTTTTGGGGTGTTTTTTATGCTTTTCAATGGCCGAAAAATGCTCCTTAGGCCTAGCGGTATTGCTTATTTTCGGGTAAATTGTTAAAATAGGTTATCTATTGGAGGTTGGTCATCATGTTTTTGACGACACAAGTAGTCGAAATAGGTAATTTCTATTATTTTTTTTATCTGTGCTTATTTATTATTCTATCGGTTGGATTATCGTTGATTCTTCGCAAAGCAAGTCCCAAAGCGCAAAAAATCGTAATTTCATCAATTCTTTGGGCCAATTTCGCTTTGCATTTTCTGAAACTGTTATTCCCGCCTTATTCAGAATATTTCCCTATTTCGATTAAGGAAAGTACATTTCAAAACATTTGCGCGGTTAATACCATTATTTTTCCATTCATCTATCTGAAGAAAAAAGATGTTTTGCTGGACTACATGGTTTACGTCGGTTTAATCAGCGGCGTGAGCGCCATGTTTTTACCGACCGAAGCCCTCGGCGAGGCACCGTTTGTCTTTGATACCATCCGCTTTTATTTTTGTCACATGACGGTCGCCATTGCGCCTTTGTTGATTGTGGTTACGAAAATCCATCGCGTCAACTATCACCGGATCTGGAAAGTACCGTTTGTTTTGCTTGGGGTTTTGTGCATCATTATCGTCAATGAAGTCATGATGATGGAACTCGGTTTTGTGGGTTTAAGAAACGGTGATTTGTTGCATCCCAATTATCGCAATCCTTCGTTAATCTTCGGTCCGCCCAAAGAAATCGAAGGAACAATGCTTTTGGATTTTATCCTGATGTGGACGCCGAAAATCTTTTTAACCGTTCCGGTCGGCGATATGGCGGGACAAACCAAATACTGGCCGGTTTTCTGGGTAATCGTGCCCATGTATTTATTCTTCAGTCTGCTTTCCTTTTTCATCAGCCTTTGGGTCGATCCGATGCATTTTGTCCATGATCTGCAAACCTTTATCCGTAAGTTAAAGGTCAGATGGCACAAAAAGGCAAAAGTCGTGGAACAGGAACAATAACTTGCGAACGCTTGGATTGGAAATACAATCGAAGCGTTTTTTGTTGGGTTAAATAGTAAACAAAAAGGAAAAAATATGCTATAATAAGTTAAACATAAGATATTAAACATTTTTTGGAGGAATATAATGAAAGGATTTAATCAAGTAAAAGCATATGTTGAAGGAAAAGGAATTGTAAAAACTTCTCTTAAATTCGAAAACGGATTGATTTCGGAAATAACCGATTCGGTTGTTTCGGACGGTTTGACAATCCCGGAAAATTGGCTGGTTTTGCCGGGTTATATCGATCAGCATGTCCACGGGGCTGCCGGTTGCGATGCGATGGATGCCACAACCGCTGCGATTTCGACCATGGCCATGACCGTTGCCCAAGAAGGCGTAACGACTTTTTGCCCAACCACGATGACCCAAAGCGTGGAAAATATCAATAAAGCCCTTGCCAACATCAAACAATATATCGAAGAAAACCATCCGGAAGGTGCCAAAGTACTCGGTGTCCATTTGGAAGGTCCGTATATTTCCAAAGATTATATCGGTGCGCAACCGCTTAGCTATGTCCAAAATCCGGGCGTGGAATCGTTTAAAAAGTACCAAAAAGCATCCGGCAACCATATTCGGATTGTGACTTTGGCTCCGGAAGTAAGCGGAAGCGAAGAATTGATTCCTTACTTGGTTCAGGAAGGAATTGTTGCTTCCATCGGACATACCGCAAGTAAGTTCCAAGATGTCAAAAAAGCCGTCGGACTCGGCGCTCGCAATTTAACCCATACTTACAATGCCATGCGTCCGCTTCACCACCGTGAAATCGGAACCGTCGGAGCAGCCTTTTTGCTTGACGATTTGGCCTGCGAAATAATCTGCGACGGTATTCACGTATCCGTTCCGGCTATGCAACTTCTATTAAAGAACAAACCGAAAGATAAAGTGATTTTGGTTACCGACGCGATGAGAGCGAAAGCCATCGGCGAAGGCGAATCCGAACTCGGCGGTCAAAAAGTGTTCGTAAAAAACGGCGAAGCAAGGCTTGGGGACGGAACTTTGGCCGGAAGCGTATTGACGATGGATCGCGCCGTGCGCAATATGATTAATTTGGTCGGTCTGCCGATTGAACAAGCCGTGGATATGGCTACCATCAATCCGGCCAAAAACTTGGGAATCGACAAAGAAGAAGGAAGCATTGCCAAAGGCAAGAAAGCCAACTTCGTAGTTGTCGACGAAAACTTTAATGTCAAAATGACAATTCGCGAAGGAAGGATAATTTATCAAGCATAATACAATGGAAAAAAGGGTTAGGGAAATCGTAAATCAGTGTTATGATGAGTTGGTTTTGCTTAGGGAACATTTGCATATGCATCCCGAATTAAGCAATCAGGAATATCAAACCCAGAAATTGATTATTGATTATTTAAGCAAGTTAGATGGTGTCGAAGTTTATCCGACGGTCGAGACCGGAGTGGTCGCAGTTATCAAAGGCCGAAAAGACACAGGTTCCAACCGTGTGATAGCCTTAAGGGCCGATATCGATGCTTTGGCCATTCAGGACGAAAAGGACTGTCGGTATAAATCATTGGTCAAAGGGGTCATGCATGCCTGCGGGCACGATGTGCATACGGTAATTTTGCTCGGGGTTACCAAAGTCTTAAGCACTGCCCGAGGCGAATTTTCCGGTACGGTGAAGATGTTCTTTCAGCCGGCCGAGGAAACGACCGGGGGCGCACTGCGCATGATTCAGGCGGGATGGCTCGAAAACCCCAAAGCGGAAGCGGTCTTCGGTTTGCATGTCGACCCTTCGCTTCCGGTCGGTTCGATTTATTATCGCTACGGTGCGCTTTTTGCCTGCAGCGACTTGTTGAAAATAACGGTTAAAGGAGAAGCGGCTCATGCGGGATACCCCGAAGAAGGAATCGATTCAATTGTGGTCGCAAGCGAAATCGTCTTAGGGCTGCAGACCATTGCTTCCCGCAAGGTTAGTTTTTCCGATGAAGTAGTTTTATCCTTCGGAAAAATTACGGGCGGAGAAGTAATCAACGCTTTGGCCAAAGAAGTGGTCATCGAAGGAACGCTCAGAACCTTTAATCCGTCGGTTCGCGAAAAAGTGCTTGCGGAAATAGAACATGTCGCAACGCACATTGCTTCAGCCCATCATGCAACCGCCCGATTGGAAGTCACTCAGGGCTATCCGGTTTTAATCAACGATAAAAAGGCGGTTGACCATATGGTAGATGTCGCTCATAAGGTATTGGGCAGCCAAAATGTTTTGGAACGAAAAAAACCGACCGCGGGATCGGAAGATTTTGCGTTTTTCGGTCAATACGTGCCGAGCTGCTATTATCTGTTGGGTGTTGCCGATTTCGAAAAAGGCATTAACCATCCGATTCATTCGCCGCTTTTCGATGTTGATCAGAAAGCTATTTTTTGGGGTTGCTTATTGCAAACAATGATTACCTTAGACTTTTTAAGGAAAGAATAAAAATGGGAGGATTCAATGAAAAAATTAGGAATGAAAAAGTATTTTATCCCCGTTATTTTACTTGTTGCGATTATCTATAATGTTGTGGTCTTTTTGGCCACCAGTAAACACACCACGTCTTTTTGGTTACTTTACGGTTTCTTCATGTTGGGATTTGTCTGGTTTTTGCTTACCGGACTGATTGCCAAGGAAGGAAAAACCGGAATTGCCTATATTCATCCGACGGTTACGATTTCCGGGCTCTTTTGGACGATTACCTTGCTTTTTTCTCTGATCTTCATGTGGTTTCCCAAAATCGCTTATCGGGCCCTTTTGATTCCGATGGTTATCATAACCGGTATTTTTGCGATTGTTTATGTCTTTGCTTTGATGAATAAAGCCATTACGGCCAGAGAAGAAGCCAAGAAACCTTTTATGCAAAACATCAAAGACGTTTATCAGGTTTTGCAATCCATAAGCGCCAAAGCAACCGATCCGGATGTTAAAAAAGCCTTGGACGAACTTGTTGTGCTATCTAAAGGGTTGGATGTTTCTGCCGATCCGGAAGTCGTCAAACTCGACGAAAGGATTGCGGAATACGTTCAGTTTGTCCATAAGAACCTCGAACGCAACGAAACGAAAAATATTTTTTACAACATCAGTCGCGTCAAAAACCTTTTAACGGAACGTGCAAAAAAAGCCTAAACAAAGTTTAAAATAAACAAAGGAGAAGTCATGTTAGAAATTATTAATTTTTCCAAAGTCTATCGCAACGGCAAACAAGCGGTAAAAGGTTTAAATCTGACCATCGAAGAAGGCGATTTATTCGCTTTTATCGGCCACAACGGAGCCGGAAAAACCACCACCATTAAAGCTATCGTCGGAATTTTGGATTTCGAAGAAGGCGATATCCTTATCAAAGGTGTTTCGGTCAAAAAGGATCCGATTTTCTGCAAAAAGCAAATTGCCTATATTCCCGACAATCCTGATCTTTACGATAATTTGACGGGAATCCAATACCTGAATCTAATTGCCGATATTTTCGAAGTTCCGAAAGTGCAAAGAGCCGAAATTATAACCAAATATGCGAAAATGTTTGAACTTACTTCGGAACTCAATAACTTCATCTCCTCGTATTCCCACGGGATGAAACAGAAGTTGGCCATCATCAGCGCGATGGTTCACAGTCCGAAAATCTTGATTTTGGACGAACCGTTTGTCGGTCTTGACCCCAAGGCGGCTTTTTCGGTCAAACAGATGATGAAAGAATTTTGCGCCAACGGCGGATCGATCTTTTTCTCGACCCACATCTTGGAGGTTGCGGAAAAACTTTGCAATAAAATCGCCATAATCAAAAACGGCGAGTTGATTGCGATGGGCAATATGGAAGATATTACCAAAGATGCTTCGCTTGAAGATGTATTCTTGGAGTTGACGGAGCATGCGTAAAACCTGGCGTTTAGTCTACAATTACCTTTTGACCTTTATCGGAAGTTTTATCAGTAAAAGAAGAAACGCCCGGTTTGCTGTCGGTGTCTTGTTTGTGCTAGGAATCGGCGCCTTGATGGTTTTTTTGTTCACCAACACCGCCATCGCCACTACCGTGAAATTTGCCCAGCTCGGAGTACCGGAGCTTGCCATGTATTCCAACAGCTTTATGGCGATTCTGATTATTCTGTTTTTAACGGTTATGCGGAGCGCCTTACCGGCCAAAACGACTGACGAGCAGTTGTTGCTTTCGCTTCCCATTAAAAAAACCCAAATCATTCTAGCCAAATCGCTGTTCAATTATTTGTTCGATTTTTTAAGTTTGTTGGGAATTTTGTTTCCTTCTTATATTGTGTATGCGGTTATCAACCGAGCCGGAATCGCTTTGGTTTTCCGGGGACTGTTGATTACGGCACTGCTTCCTTTGTTTTCGAATGCCTTGGCGACCTTAATCGCGATGCTGTTTCAAAAAATCGCAACTTCTTTTCGGAACTTTTCCCTCGTTCAGACATTTTTGATTCTGCTTTTGATTGGCGGCTATGTTTTGGCCAGTTATGCGCTCAACGATTACTTAGTCAGCAATACCGATTTGAATGCGGTGCTTAACCGGTTTAAACCAATGAAGTGGATTATGACCTTTGTTCTGAACGGCACGTTACTTTCCCTCCTTTGGATTGCTTTGATTTCCATCGGAACTTATGTCATCAGCATTTCTTTAAGAGTAACCGTCTTCGGCAAAGAAGTTAAATCGTATCGTTCGAAAAAAAACGATTTGAACTTTAACGCAAAGGCACCTTTATGGAGCTTGTATCAAAAAGAAATCAAATATTATTTTTCGGTTCCGATTTATGTAATCAACACGATTTTCGGCGCCATCATGTATGTCGGTTTGGCGATTGTATTGTTGTTTATCAAACAACAAACCATTATCGACATTATGTCCTCGATGAATATCGGCGCAAGCGGCGCGGAACTTGCCTTTATTTTAGCGGCCGGTTGCATAATTATCACCACGGTGTGTACCACTTCAAGTGCCATTTCCTTGGAAGGAAAACATCTGTGGATACTGAAAGCCCATCCGGTTAAAGTAAGAGACGTTTTCCTATCCAAAATCCTCGTCAATATGACCTTAACTACCATTCCGATTTTATTGGTGGCACCGGTTTTAGGCATCAAGTACGGCTTGGCCAATATTTGGATGTTTGTTTTGATTCCGTTTTTGGCTTCGCTGGTAATCGCCATTCTGGGCCTTTACTTTAACCTGCTTTTCCCGAAATTGGAATGGGAAAGCGAAATGCAGCCGGTTAAGCAGGGGTTAAGCGTAATGGTATCCCTTTTCTTCGGCTTTGCTTTCGTGATTCTGCCGTTTGTACTTTACTTTGCCTTTTTGGTCAACCGTATCAATTACCTTTGGTTTGCTTTGATGCTATTGGGGTATTTTGCGGTGTGGGTTGCGGGCAGTTACTTCCTGCTTCTCAAAAACGGCAAAACCCAATTTGAACGGTTATAGGTCAACTTATGAAGTTTTGCTGTTTTGAGCAGGAAAACCAGAAATTTCTAGGATTGAAAACTTCCGACGGTTTGATTAAACTAGGTTTGGTATCTCGGGAAAACTTTTGGCTGGGCGAAATCGACCGGGCAAACCCTGATATCGAAAAAGCCGAAATAATCCCCGAAAGAGAAGTTAAGTTGTTGCCCCCGGTGTTATATCCTCCCAAAATCCTCTGCGTGGGCTTAAATTATGCCCGGCATATTGAGGAAACAAAACTGGATAAACCCCGGGAACCGTTGTTCTTTGCCAAATTGTCCAATGCTTTGGCCGGCCCAAGTGCCGAATTTATCCTGAACGATTTTACCTACCAAGTCGACTACGAAGGCGAACTGGTTGTGGTAATCGGCAAGACCGGCAAAAACATTCCCAAAAAACAAGCGCTCGACTATGTCTGGGGTTATACAATCGGCAACGATATCACGGATCGCCGTTTGCAATTTTCCTCCAGCCAGTGGCTAAGAGGAAAATCGCTCGACCTTTCGGCACCGATTGGTCCTTACCTAGTGACCAAAGACGAAATAGATTTGAAAGAAGCCGAAATCGTTACCCGCAGAAACCAAACCGTTGTTCAAAGAGCCAAGTTAAGCGAAATGCTTTTTGCCATTCCCGAAATCATCAGCCATATTTCCCAAACTATGACCTTGGAGGAGGGCGATTTGATTTTTACGGGGTCTCCGAGCGGTTCCATTATCGGAATGCCCGAAACAAATCAAAAGTGGCTGGACGACGGCGATATCGTCAGTGTGACGATTGAACCAATCGGAACCCTTACTACTTATTTCAAAAAAGCAATTTAAAAGGGTACCTGCTACCCAGCAGTACTACCCTTTTTTCATATATTATTAGTAAAGGACTGATAAGATGAAACTGGTATTAGCGGAAAAACCATCCGTAGGCAAAGAATTGGCCCGAATCCTGAATGCCAAACAAAAAGCTCTGGGCGCGTTTCTCGGTAACGGTTATGTCGTGACCTGGGCGCTCGGGCATTTGGTAACTTTGGCCGCTCCCGAACAATACAACAAAGCTTGGGAAAATTGGACGCTTGAAGCGCTTCCGATGCTTCCCAACCCTTTCAAAACCACGGTCATTAAAGAAACAGGCAAACAATTCAATATCGTCAAAACGTGGCTGAGAAATAATGACGTCAAAGAAATTATTATTGCGACGGATGCGGGGAGAGAGGGGGAACTGGTTGCCAGGTGGATTATCAAGGAAGCAAATGTCCGGAAACCGATGTATCGGTTATGGATTTCCTCGATGACCGATTCCGCCATCAAAACCGGTTTTCAAAACCTCAAGAAAGCTTCGCTTTACGATAACTTATATTACAGTGCGGAAGCCAGATCCATCGCCGATTGGCTGATCGGCATCAACGTCACGCGTGCTTTGACGTGCAAATACAATGCGCAACTTTCCGCAGGGCGCGTCCAAACGCCGACCCTTGCGATGATTGTGGAAAGAGAAAAAGAAATCCGTGCCTTTGTTCCCAAAACCTATTATCAGATTGTGCTTCAAGCTAAAGGCGTACGCTTTCAGTTGGAAGAAAACGGTCAAGCCAAGCGTTTTTTCGAAGAGGCTAAAGCCAAAGAACTGTTGAACCAGCTTTCATCGGGAACCGTAAAAGTTGCCAATGTGGAAAGCGTCCGGAAAAAAGAAGTACCGCCTTTACTGTATGATTTGACGGAACTGCAGCGCGATGCCAGCCGGTTATACGGCATGAGTCCGAAAGAAACGCTCGATGTGATGCAAAGACTTTACGAATACCATAAAGTATTGACTTATCCGCGCACCGATTCGCGCTATCTAACAACCGACATTTACGGAAGTTTGCGATCCCGGTTTTTGCCTTTGCAAAACGGTCCTTACGGAAAAGTCGTCAAAGAATTGCTGGGGAAACCTTTCAGGCAATCGAAGCGGGTTTTCAACAACGAAGAAGTAAGCGACCATCATGCGATTATCCCGACGGAAACGGTTCCGAAATTGTATGATTTTTCCCCGAAAGAAGAGAAAATTTATAACCTTGTGTGCAAGAGGTTTATTTCGGTCTTTATGGACGATGTCGAATTCATGCAAACAACGGTTACGCTATCTTCCGGCAAACATTCCTTTTTGGCCAGAGGAAAAACGATTATCCAGATGGGTTGGAAAGCCATCAACCAGGGTGAGGATGCCCCGGAACCGACTTTGCCGGAATTTAAAATCGGCGAAACAATTAATAACCCGAAATTCGAACTGATTACCGGAAAAACCGAACCGCCTGCTCGGTATACCGAAGCAACTCTGTTAAGCGCGATGGAAGATGCGGGCAAGTTTGTCGACAGCAAAATCTTAAAGGAAGCCCTAACCAAGGTGAGCGGCATCGGCACTCCGGCCACGCGAGCGGAAATCATCGAACGGCTTTATGAAGTCGGTTACATGGAATTGAAAGGCAAAAGCATTTATCCGACCTCCAAAGGCGAACAGTTGATTTCGCTTGTTCCGGAACCGCTGACTTCCCCGGCTCTAACGGCGACGTGGGAATTAAGACTCGAAAAAATCGCTTCGGGCAAAGAGAGCAAAGACGACTTTATCAAAAGCATGGCGCAAAACGCCAAAGAATTGGTTGCGCAAGTCATTGCCCAAACCAAAACGTACCGCCATGACAATATGACGAAAGCCAAATGTCCGGAATGTGGGAAACCGCTTTTGGAAATCAACAAACCGAAAGTGCAACTCCTTGTCTGCAGCGACCGGAATTGCAAATACCGAAAGACTCTTTCGGTTACAACCGACATCCGGTGTCCGAATTGCATGAAACGGATGAATATGGTCGGAAGCGATGACAAGAAGTTCTATGTCTGCGTTTGCGGCTATAAAGTCAATACCGAAACTTTCCACGAAAAGCTGAAAGAAAACAAAGATAACATGAACAAACGGGAAGTAGAGCGGTATTTGCGCTCACAGGAAATCCCAAGCAACCAGCCGTTTTTGGATATTTTTGATAAATTCAAAAATTCCTAAAAAAAGGAAAATTATTTATTTGTTTTCCTTGCATTTTTTATTAATAAATGGTATACTATTAGCGTAGTCATTTTCATTCAACTTTTTTCCACCTAAAAATCACTTGTGATGGAAAAAAAGAAATCGAAAATCGCAAAAAATTTTTAGGGAGGAAAAAATGGATAAGAAAATCGTTTGCAAAGATTGCGGACAAGAATTTGTCTTTACTAAAGGCGAACAAGAATTCTACTTAAGTAGACAATTCAGCGAACCAGTACGTTGCAAAGCTTGCCGCGAAGCACGCAAGAATCAAAAAAGCAAAGAAAAAAACTATTAATCAGATGTTTTTAATCACTTGGGAAACCAAGTGATTTTTTTTGGTTTTTCTGCTTTTTTGGGAATAATAAAAATGAGGGATAATTATGATTGAAAAAATAAAAAANNCCATCGTATTTTACATTTTAATGGTAATTTTGCCTTTGGGGGGACTGGTTTTATATTTATTGGGAAAACTTTCTATTGAAGTGGAAGGCTATCCCAATCTTTTCGGTGCCATTGCCAATCCCCGCCTCAGCATCGTATCAAGCATTGTTTTGCTTTTTAACCTTTTGTGGGTTTCTTCGCAACTTACCGATACTTTAAACATTGTTTCCGATGTCGTTTATACCGATGTCAAGGAACGGGTCTTTTGGAAACGGCGGATTTATTCGTTTTTGATTACACTGCTTTTGGTTTTCATAATTGTGGTCGAAATTATCGCTTTTTTGGTGATTTCTGTTTTAATCAAACGTTTTGCCCAAAACAACATCTTTTACCAATATCCTCTTTTGCTTTCGGCTTTGCATATTTTGCAAATCATTATTCAGTTTGTGGGGATTTGGATTCTTACCGGTTTTATTTATAAATACGTCATTCCCGTCAAAGTTAAATTAGGCGCCGTCTTAAAATCCTGCCTGATCATTACCGCAATTTGGTTTGTCATGACCTTTTTATACCAAACCTTTTTTGTCAGTTTTAAACAAGAAGCCTATACCCTTTTGTACGGAACCCTGGCAAACACTTTTTTGTTTTTGCTTTGGCTTTATGCAATCAGTTACGTGTTTATTGCTGGATTAATTTTCAATTATTATCTTTACCGAAAACAGTAAATAATAGTTTCGGACACAAAGAAAGCGCGAGGTGATAAGTCATGCGTTTTGTTACGAAAGCACTTTTTGTTGTGTTCATTGCCTTCCTTTCCTTGGGTTTAATCGGCTTAGGTAAAGTGGATGCTTGGGCCTACGGGTGGGGTTTCAAGAAAAACGACCGCCACCAGGTACCCGATATCGGCAAGTATGCTTCCGTCATCGAAGGAACCTCGGCCTATTATGTCGGGGATCCTTCGAAAAAAGAAGTTTATTTGACCTTTGATGCCGGTTACGACAACGGCGAATTGGCAAACATTTTAGCTATTTTGCGCGAAAAAAAAGTGAAGGCGACATTCTTCTTAACGGGCGACTTTGTAAACCGCTTTTCTGATCTTTGCCGGCAAATAGTGAATGACGGTCATTTTATCGGAAACCACTCCGATTCCCACAAACCGCTTACCAGCCTTTCCGAAACCGAACTTGCCTTGGATTTGGCAAGCCTTGAAGAGAAATTCTTCGCTGCAACTGGAGCGGTTATGTCCAAGTATTTCCGGCCCCCGAGCGGTATTTTTGACCGCGAAAGCCTGCTGCGTCTAAAAAAACTGGGGTATAAAACCTGTTTTTGGTCAATAGCTTACAAAGATTGGGATACCGCAAACCAAAGGGGGGCGGATTACAGTTACGAAAGCGTCATCGATAATCTCCATAACGGGGCGATTATTTTGATGCATTCGGTCTCTCAATCCAACCGGGAAGCCTTGGGAAAAATCATCGACGAGATCAGAAACCAAGGGTTTACGTTCAAGACCGTTGACGAACTTTAGGAACGAAAGGGGCAGTCGAATTGCCGGGCAAAAAACTCATGCAATTCTTGCCCTTTTCTTCCTTAAATGTAATTTCTATGCCTAAATACCTTAAATATGGTATACTAATATCTGTGAGGAAATTTTATGAACATTTTAAGCAAAAATCAAGAAATCTTATTGTCAATCAAACGCATCGGCATTAACGGCGAAGGAATCGGTTATTACAAACGTTTGGCCGTTTTTGTTCCCGGCGCAATTCCCGGCGAAGAAGCAGTTGTCCGCATCAGCGATGTCTTCGAAAAATATGCCATCGGTCAATTGCTCCGTTTCAAAAAAGAACCGTCGCCTTATCGCGTGACGCCGCCTTGTCCTTATTATGACAAGTGCGGAGGCTGTCAAATGCAGCACATCAGCTACGACGAACAGCTCCGAATCAAAAAAGCTTTGGTAGCGGAAGCCTTTGATCGTTACTATAACAAAGAATTGAACCCGAAAATCTTCAAAGATACGATTGGTATGGAAAACCCTTGGCGTTATCGGAACAAAGCCAAACTTCCGGTCCGTTACGACGGGAAAAAATTGGTTACCGGATTATACGCTTTCGATTCCAACCGTTTGGTTTATATCGACGATTGCATTGTGGAAAAAGAATTGGTCCGGGAAACCGTAGCCAAAATCTGCGAACATTTAACGAAATCCGAAATCATTGCCTACGAACCCCGCAGTAAAGAGGGGGTCTTACGGCATCTTGTGGTTCGGGAATCGAAAAACGAAGGAGAAGTCCAAGTCACTCTGATCTTATTCAAGGAAGATGCCAGAACAATCAAAATCGCCAAAGAGCTGATTAACCTGCCGCATGTCGCATCTGTTTACATCAGTATCAACGATGACCCCGATGCCTTGGAAAACTTTGGCGAAAAGACGACGCTTTTGGTCGGAAAACCGGAAATCACCGAGAAATTGGGCGATTATTATTTCGATTTGTTGCCGACGGCCTTTTTCCAATTGAACGTGGAACAAACGCAAAAGCTTTACGAGCAGGTAGCCAAAGTAGCAAAACTTACCGGAAACGAAAACATTGTGGATGGTTATTGCGGGGTGGGCACGATTGCCTTATGGCTTTCGGGCAAAGCCAAAGAAGTGCGGGGCATCGACGTCAACGCGGAAGCCATCAAAAACGCTAAAGAAAATGCCCTGAAAAACAAGGTTGGGAATGCTTCGTTTTATGTTGGAAGCGTCGCTGCGCTTTTGCAACAGTTTGAAAGAGATGGGTTTGTTCCGGATTTATTGGTAGTCGATCCGCCGCGTACCGGCATGGATGCGAAACTCTTAAATTATCTGCAAAACCATCCGGTCCAGCGCATCATCTATGTATCGTGCAATCCTTCGACTTTGGCAAAAAACTGCAGTCACCTGCAAAGCAAATATCAGATTCTTTCTGTCCAGCCTCTTGACATGTTTCCGCAAACCGCCGCGGTCGAATCCGTGGTATTGTTGCAACGAAGGTAATATTTTTGAAAAAAAAGCTATCGGAAAATAGGTGATTTTCCGATAGCCTTTTTCATTCGGTAACAGTGATTTTCTTTAGGATTTCGTTAGCGATAAACTTATGTCCTTCCGCAGTGGGATGAACGCCGTCTTCCGACCAGTAAACCGGCGGTTTGGTTACGCTTGCTTCCCGGAACCGGCCGTCCAAAGTCAGATATTCGTGGCAGAACTTGGAGGCGAGGCGTCTTAGGATGAGAACACGCGGATATAATTCTTGGTAGAACCGGTTTTTTTCCGGATCGATATCGATAATAAACGGTTCGATTAACAAAACCGGAATGTTTAAGTCCTGTCTGATTTTTTCCAGCAAGGTTTCCATGTTGGTTTGAAATTCTTCATCGGTCACGATTTTTCCCAAAGCATACTGATGCCATACATCATTGATGCCGATTAGGATGATAATATAATCGGGTTTTTCGGCCAAGACATCTTTTTCGTAGCGCTTTAATAGATCGATGGAACGGTCGCCGCCGACGCCCCGATTGATGACGGTCGCCTTTCCCGCCAAGGCTTCCTGCAAGTAAAGACAATAGCCTTTTCCTAAATCGTTTCGGTCCTGAAAGGATCTTCCGGCATCGGTGATACTGTCGCCGTAAACAAGAATTTTGCTTCCTTTTTTTACCTTCATGTAGATAACTCCTTTTACTGACATAATTATACTCCGTTTTGTAGTTTTTGTCTTGGACAAATAGTAAATTGATGCATCTTTTTTGACTAACGGGGCAAAATGGTTTATAATAAAGTATACCCCCCTATGGGAGGGGTGAGGTGATGAAATGAACGAACAAAGAAAAAAAGCCAAACTTTTAATCCAAACCGCAAAAGGCCAGACCGAAACCATTATCAATATGCTGGATGAAAACCGTTATTGTGTCGATATTTCCAATCAGATACTTGCGGTGCAATCCTTGTTGAAAAAAGCCAATATATTGATTTTGGAACAACATATCAAGCATTGCGTCAAAGAAGCGGTTCAGGAAAACCGGGAAAAAGAAAAACTGGAAGAAATAACGAATATTTTGAACCGGTTGATTTAAAAAGGAAAACACATGAAAAAAGAAACAGTGAAAATTGAAGGCATGCATTGCGCATCATGCGCCCGATACGTCGAAAAGGCTGCTTCCTCCTTAACGGGCGTAAAAAACGCCAGCGTCAATTTGGCAACCGAAAAAATGACGGTTGCATACGATGAAACAAAAGTTTCGCTGAAAGAAATTGCTAAGGCTGTCAAAGAAGCGGGCTATGAATTAATCGAAGAAGCGGAAGCCGTCAAGAAACTGCTGCAAATCGAAGGCATGACTTGCGCATCCTGCGCCAAAGCGGTCGAAAAAGTCACTTCCCGTCTGGAAGGTGTCAAAGAAGCAAATGTCAATCTTGCCCAAGAAACGCTGATTGTCAGTTACGATCCCAAGAAAACATCTTTAAACGATATCATTTTTGTAATCGAAAGAGCCGGTTACGGTGCCAAAGAAAAAGCTTCTGACGAACAGGCCCAAACACAAAACCGAGCCATTGTAAAACTGAAACGTCGCTTTTTGCTTTCGGTTGTTTTCGCCGTTCCCCTCTTATATGTTTCGATGGGAAGTATGATAGGGCTGCCACTTCCAAATGCGCTATCCGCCGACCATAACCCGTTATGGTTTGCCTTGCTTCAACTTATCCTAACGGTTCCGGTTGTGGCAATCGGACATCGGTTTTATTCGGTCGGTTTCAAAGCTTTATTTCGAAGACAGCCGAATATGGATTCTTTGATTGCCATCGGCACAAGTTCCGCATTTTTATACGGGGTCTTTTCGGTAATCATGATTATTCTCGGCAAACACGAGTATGCTCATAATCTGTACTTCGAATCCGCCGCGGTGATTTTAACCCTGATTACTTTGGGAAAATACTTGGAAACCCTCTCCAAAGGAAAAACGTCTGAAGCCATCAAGAAGCTGATGGGGCTTACCCCCAAACTGGCAACGATTATTGCTGACGAAAAAGAAGTGGTTGTTGATATCGCTCAAGTGAAAGTCGGACAAACAATCGTGGTAAAACCCGGAGAACGATTGCCCGTGGACGGCATCGTCACCAAAGGCCATACAGCCATCGACGAATCGATGTTAACGGGGGAAAGCATTCCGGTCGAAAAAAGAGTCGGTGATACCGTCATCGGCGCAAGCATCAACACGAGCGGTCGGATTGAATACCAGGCCACAAAAGTCGGAAAAGATACCGTTTTGGCCCAAATCATTAAACTGGTGGAAGAAGCCCAAGGGTCGAAAGCTCCGATTGCGAAGCTTGCGGATAAGATTTCTGGGATTTTTGTTCCGGTGGTGATTACTCTTGCCTTAGTATCCGGAATTGCCTGGGGATTGTACGAAAAAGATTTTGTCTTTGCCTTAACTATTTTCATTTCGGTTTTGGTTATCGCCTGTCCTTGCGCGTTGGGTCTTGCCACCCCGACTGCCATAATGGTAGGTACCGGCAAAGGCGCGGAATTGGGAATCTTAATCAAAAGCGCGGAAAGCCTGGAAATTGCCCACCATATCGATACGATAGTGTTCGACAAAACCGGAACCTTAACCGAAGGTAAACCCGTGGTTACAGATGTGGTCAAGAGCGAAGGAATTTCCCTTGAAACTTTGTTGAGGTTTGCGGGTGGAATCGAACAGGGTTCCGAACATCCTTTGGGAAAAGCGATCGTAAACCATGCGAAGTCCCAAAATATTCCGCTATCCAAAATCGACGCATTTCAGGCTATTCCCGGTCAAGGGGTAAAAGGAATCGTCGAAAGCACCAAAGTCATCCTCGGCAACCAAAAACTGATGGAACATTTTAATATCGACACTTCCGTTTTTAAAGAAAAGGTCAGCCAAATGCAAGAAAAAGGCCAAACGCCGATGTTTGTGGTGCTGGATGACAAATTGGAAGGCGTTATCAGCGTAAGCGATCCGATTAAGCCGACGGCTTCAGAAGCGGTCAATAAACTGAAAGGGTTGGGTTTGGAAGTAATCATGGTAACCGGAGATATCGAAAAAACCGCAAGAGCGATTGCCCGCGAAGCCGGAATCGAAAACGTCAAAGCGGAAGTTTTGCCAGAACAAAAAAGAAACATTGTCAAGAATTTGCAAGAAGAAGGCAAAAAGATTGCCATGGTGGGCGACGGCATTAACGATGCCCCATCGCTTGCGCAAGCGGATATCGGAATTGCAATCGGAAGCGGTACCGATGTGGCGATGGAATCGGCAGATATTGTGCTCATGAAAAATGATTTGATGGATGTTGTCACCGCTTTGGAATTAAGCCGCCAAACCATCAAAAATATCAAGCAAAACCTCTTTTGGGCATTTGGTTACAATGTGCTGGGAATTCCGCTTGCGATGGGAGTACTTCATTTGTTCGGAGGTCCCCTCCTTAACCCGATGATTGCGGCTGGGGCGATGTCATTAAGTTCGGTTTCGGTTGTCCTCAATGCCTTAAGACTGAAAAGGTTTAAACCAAACAGAAAATAAATGGTTTTTGTTTTTGAAAATTTATTTAAACTTTACTGAAGTGAAAGCGGAAATTTTTAAACCTATTATGAGCTGTTTAAACAAAGACACAATTAAAAAGCAAAGGGAGCGGACCCTGTTCAAAAACCTTACTTTTTGAAAATAGGTCTTGCATATGGTCAAAGTTTATTTCTTGATTTTATCCCATTAGTAAAAACTGTTCAAACCTTTAAGTGGTAAAAAACTGTTATCGTAAAATTTCTAAATATGGAAAAAAAACTAATAAATCACTGCTTTCCGGGCAGTGCTTTTTTTTGGTAAAATTCCTTATAATAATGCCTTTAAAAACTAAAGAATTATTGTATAATGTTTATGCAAACGTTTTATTGCTTTTTTGCAAATTGGAGGTACATATGAAGTCGTTAAAAGAACTTCTGAATTTTGAAACGAATAAACGAGTAAGGATAGCGGTTGCCTGTCCGGAGGACCGGGAAGTGTTAGGCGCCCTTTTTGAAGCCTATGAACTCGGGATGGGCACTTTTTCGCTTTTCGGCGATGTTGACAAAATCAAAGCCGTTGCCGACGAAATGGGAAAAGAAATTCCTAGCGATTTTTTATTGGTTAAGGCTGCCGACGGCCAGCAGGCATGCCAATTGGCGGTTAAAGCGGTATCCGGCGGCGAAGCCCAAATCCTCATGAAAGGTTTGATTGATACAAGCGTAATTCTGAGGGAAGCGTTGAACAAAGAATACGGAATTCGGACCGATAAAATCCTAAGCCATGTCATGGTTTGCGAACTTCCTTTCTTAAACCGTGTGGTTTTGCTGAGTGACGGGGCCATGATTATCGACCCAACCGTTCCGCAAATGAAAGAAATCACGTTGAATGCGGTTGAACTCGCCAAAGCTTTGGGGTTCGAATATCCGAAAGTTGCGATACTAAGCGCGGTGGAAAAAGTAAATCCGAAAATGCCGTCGACTATAAAAGCTCAGGAACTGATGGAACTTTGGCAAAACGGGGAAATTCCCGGTTGCGAATTATACGGACCGCTTGCGGTTGACGGGGCTTTAAGTTGGGAAGCGGCAAGGATTAAAAAAATCGACAGTCCCGTAGCGGGAAGAGCCGATATTTTAATCGTTCCGTTTATTGAAGTGGGCAATGCCTTATACAAAGGCTGGATGTTCGGCTGCTCGGGACCAAAGAGTGCCGGAATCATCATGGGTGCCAAAGCACCGATTGTTTTGACTTCGCGGGCGGATTCGCATGAAGCCAAATTGTATTCCATTGCTTTAGCAATCAAATGTTTATAAAACCAATTAAGAAAAAGGAGTAAAATATGTCTTATCGCATCTTAGTCATCAATCCCGGTTCTACTTCGACAAAAACCGCAGTATACGAGGATGATGAATTAATCTGGGAAAGCAAGATCAGCCATAATGTCGACGAAATTGCTCCTTTCCCAACCGTTTACAGTCAAAAAGATTTTCGGATGAACCTGATTATTTCCGAACTCGAAAAAGCCGGTATCGGTTTAAACAGCCTTGATGCCATCACCGCAAGAGGCGGCATGTTAAAACCGCTGGAAAGCGGTACCTATTCGGTCAACCGGGAAATGGTGGATTATCTGAAAGAAGCCAAAAGGGGCGAACACGCCTCCAACCTCGGGGCCGTTATTGCATTTGATTTAGGCAATCAATTGGGCATCCCTTCGTTTATCGTCGATCCGGTTTCCGTGGACGAAATGGAACCCATCGCCCGCATTTCCGGTATGGCCGATATCGAACGGACTTGCATTTTCCATGCTCTAAATCAAAAAGCGATTGCTCGGCAAGTGGCCGAGGAAAAAAACACCGAATACGAAAAGCTCAATCTGATTGTTGCCCATTTGGGCGGAGGTATCAGCGTTGCTTGCCATCAAAAAGGTCGCGTGATCGATGTCAACAATGCGCTTGACGGCGAAGGCCCGATGTCGACCGAAAGAAGCGGAACTGTACCGCTTGGACCTTTATACAGGATGTGCTTCTCCGGCAAATATACATTGGAAGAAATCAAACGGAAAAATTACGGTCAAGGAGGGATAGTTTCTTATTTAGGTACGAACGATGCACGCGAAATTGTTAAAATGATTGCCCAGGGGGATGAGTATGCCAAGTTGATTTTTGACGCAATGATTTATCAGATTGCCAAAGAAATCGGCGCCTGTGCAACTGTCTTCAAAGGGAAAGTCGATTATATCGTCCTGACCGGTGGTTTAGCTTACCGGGAATATTTGGTCAAAGAATTAACCGAACGGGTGCAGTTCCTTGCCCCGGTCCTGGTATACCCGGGCGAAAACGAAATGCTCGCTTTGGTTAAAGGAGCACTGCGGGTCTTGAAAGGCGAAGAAAGCGCCAAAGTCTTTACAACTGATTAATTTTTATTATGGATAGATAACCTTACTTTTTTTAAAAAAAGCATTCATAATTTGGTTATCTATTTTTTCTTTTCAAAAAACAGGAAAAAAATAATATAGGAGGAACAAATGAAAGTTTTTGATTACATGGAGAAATACGGGCATGAGCAAGTGATTTTCTTCTACGACAAAACCACCAATCTTAAAGGAATTACCGCCATTCATGACACTACTTTGGGTCCGGCATTGGGGGGAACAAGGCTTTTCAATTATCAAAACGAAGAAGATGCTTTATTTGATGTCATTCGCTTATCCCGCGGCATGACCTACAAGTGTTCGGCTTCGGCACTGAATTGCGGAGGTGGAAAAACCGTCTTGATCGGCGATCCCCACAAAGTCAAAAACGAAAGTTATTTGCGGGCATACGGCCGCTATATCCAATCGCTCAACGGACGTTTCTACACCGGCGAAGATATGAATATCAATGAAACCGATGTCGATTATATGATGATGGAAACCAATTTTGTCAACGGAAGAGCTAATATGTCGGGAAATCCTTCCCCGGTCACGGCTTACGGAACTTATTGGGGAATTAAAGCTTGCGCCAAGTTCCTGTGGGGAAGCGACGATTTAAAAGGAAAGAGGATTGCGGTACAAGGTGTGGGATCCGTCGGGTATTCTCTTTGCGGGTATTTGGTAAAGGAAGGCGCAGAGCTTATCGTAACCGATGTCTGCAAAGAAAAAGCCGAAAAAGCAGCCCGGGATTTTAACGCATTAATTGTGGAACCGGAAAGCATTTATGATGTCGAATGCGATATTTTCTCGCCCAATTCAATTGGTGCGATTTTGAACGATAATACAATTCCGCGGCTGAAAGCGAGGATTGTTGCGGGGGCCGCGAACAATGTTTTACTTGACGAAGAAAAACACGGCAATATGCTGATGGAAAGAGGAATTCTTTATGCCCCTGATTACGTGATTAATGCCGGGGGAGTAATCAATGTTTACCAGGAATTCTTCCCGCCGTATGACCGGGAAAAGACTTTGCAGATTGTGGCAAAGATTTACGAACGGTTACTCGAAATCTTCAGATATGCCCAAGAAAATAAAATGAATACGCAACTGGTCGCCAATCGGTTTGCGGAAGAAAGAATCAGACTGATGCGGGCGATTCATGCCAGTTATCTCCCTAATCAAAAAAGTTTATAATCGTAAAAAAACGAGGGGATTAATTTCCACTCGTTTTTTGAAAATATTTTTTTGTTTTATTCATCGATTCGTTTTAGTTTGGCTTGGAAGTGGCGAAGTACCGGCGGTTCCCAGGTGATTCTAAAACCTTTGACGGAAGCTGCCCGCTTTTTGATATTCGCCAAAGCCTCGGCTACGATGTCCAAATGAGCCTGCGTATAAACTCTTCTTGGAATGGCAAGACGCATGAACTCGAATTCGGCTTTTCGTTGCTTTCCGGTTTCGGGATCGTTGCCGAGCATAAAGGAACCGATATCGCAGCCCCTGATTCCAGCTTCGATGTATAATTCGACTGCCAAAGTATGGGCCGGGAATTCTGTAAAAGGAATGTGAGGAAGTAAACTTGCGGCATCGACAAAAAGACCGTGTCCGCCCGGCGGAGTTTGGTAGGCGATTCCGGCTTCATTCAATTTACCGGCCAGATAAGCGACTTGTCCGATTCGGTAGGCCAAATAGTCCTCGTCGACAACTTCGCTCAGACCGATTGCCATGGCTTCCAAATCTCGACCCGCAAGCCCTCCGTATGTAATAAAACCTTCGTAGTTGATGGTATTGCTTTTGACTTGTTGGATCAAAGTTTCGTTGTTTTTGATTCCGATAAGTCCGCCGATATTGACGATGGCATCCTTTTTGGCACTCATGATGAACATGTCCGCGTAACTGAAAAATTTCCTGGTGATTTCCTTGACGGAATTTTGCCGGTATCCCGGTTCTCTAAGTTTGATAAAATAGGCGTTTTCCGCAAACCTTGCTCCGTCGATGCAAAGGGGAATTCGATATTTCCGACAAACGGCTGCGGTTTCGGCCATGTTGGCCAGTGAAACCGGCTGACCCCCGGCGGAATTGTTGGTAATTGTCATGACGACAACTCCGATTTTTTCTTTGCCGAGTTCCAAAATGGTTTGTTCCAAACGGTCGGTATCCATATTGCCTTTGAAAGGATAGGGAACGCTTGGGGTAAGGGCTTCCGGAGTAACCAAGTCCAAAGCCTTGGCGCCGGTCAGTTCCACGTGGGCTCTGGTGGTATCAAAGAACATGTTGGATAAGGCGACTTTTCCTTGCCCAAGTAAAAGTGGAAACAAGACTTTTTCAGCTGCTCGGCCCTGATGTACTGGTTGAATGTAGGAATAACCGAACAAATCCCGGGCTGTATCGATTAACCGAAAATAGCTTTTTCCTCCCGCGTACGCTTCGTCTCCGACCATGATGCCGGCCCATTGGTTGGCGCTCATCGCATTGGTGCCGCTGTCTGTCAATAAGTCGATGTACACATCATCGGATTTTAGGTTAAACAAATTGTAGTTTGCTTCTTTGATTTTCTGAACTCTTTCTTCTTGGGACAACATTTTGATTGTTTCGACCATTTTGATGCGAAAGGGTTCGGGAACGTATTTGGTTGTCATTTTTGCCTCCTATCAATCTTTTCGCCTGGTGAGCAATATTAGTATAACATAAAAAAGGCATCCCGGGATAAAGAAAAGATATCTTTTCGCAAATTTGCGAAAAATAACAAGGTTTTATGGTATACTATTATTAGCCAAAAATATTATTGCCTTTGAAGGAGTATTTATGGATAAGTTCGTTGATGAATCACGTAAATGGTATCGTTTGGATAATGCGGCGAAGATTTACCCGGTTGTTATCACCATCAAAGAAAGCCATGTTTTCCGCGTCTCCATGACTTTGAAAGAAGAAGTTAATCCGGAAATATTGCAAAAAGCGGTCGAGATGTGCCAAAACCGTTTCCCTACTTTTTACGTTAAAATGAAACCAGGTTTGTTTTGGTACTATTTCGAACCGAACGAAAAGAAACCGATTGTCAAACCAGAACCCGCCCGAATTTGCCAACCGATTGTTTTGCACGAAAACAACAATTATTTCTTCACCATTTATTATTATCAAAAGCGGATCAGTTTGGAAGTATTCCACGGTTTATGCGACGGAACCGGCGCCATGGAATTTTTGAAAGCCATTTGTTTTCAGTATTTGGTGCTTCAGGGCCATCAACTTTCGCCGGAAGGCTTGGTCAGAACGATTGGGGAAGTTCCGACGTTCAGCGAAACCGAAGACAGCTATTTGCGTTACTATACCAAAGAAAAGGGCAAACCCCTTCCTACCGACAAATCGTTCAAAATCAAAGGAACGAGACTTGCGGTTTACGGCAGTTCCGTCATCAAGGGCAAAATCGATTCCCGGGCCATTTATCAGTTGGCCAAATCCAAAAACGCAACGGTTACGGAATTTTTGGTGGCGCTTTTAACCTACAGCGTCATTCAGTTTAACGATCCGACCGAAATGGCCAAACGTCCAATCAGTATTTGCATTCCGGTCAATATGCGACGCCATTTTCCATCGGAAACTATTCGCAACTTTGCTTTGTTCTTCCATACGATTTACCGTTTCAAATCAAAAGACGTCACTTTTGACGAAGTATTGCAAGACATCAAGCAATCGTTCAAAGAACGGTTAACCAAAGACGATTTGCAAAAGAAACTCAATCTGAATGTCGGAATCGAAAAGAAATTTATCGTCCGGATTATGCCGCTTTTCCTTAAAAAGATTATGATGAAATTCGGCTATCATTTCTTCGGCAGCCGACCGACCACGGTTACGATTTCCAATTTAGGAGTCGTTCGCCTTCCGGAATCGATGAAACCGTATGTGGAAGAAGTAGAGTTCAATTTGGGTTCCGGGGGAATTCCGAGTGTAGCGGTTGCGACTTACGAAGATTATACGATTCTTTCCTTTTCTCGGGGCTACTATGAAACCGATTTGGAATATCATTTCTTCAAGTTCTTAACCGAACAGGGATTGGAAGTCGAAATTCAATCCAATCTCTGGGAACAAAACTAAAGGGTGATGCCTATGTTATTTTGTCAAAAATGCAAAGTTAAAGTTTCCACCTTAACTTCCCGGTGTCCGCTTTGTTCCGGACCGCTTGAAAAAATGGACGATAATCCCCTTACTTTGTCTTATCCGCCATATCAAAACACGAAGTATCGCATCGTGACCTGGTTTCGCATTTTGAGCTTTGTGGTAATGCTTGCCATCTTCGTTGTGACACTCGTCAATCTGCTGCTTACCAGCAAAATCTATTGGTTTATCATTGTCGACAGCTGTCTGATTTATATTTGGCTCGCCTGCTTGATTACTTTTAAGATTCGAAACCGCTGGGGTTTGAAGCTCTTTCTCCATGCTTTGATGATTATCGCGCTGCTTATCATAATCAATGCTGTGGTGGAACCGGCCGAATCCAGCAGTCCGATTACTTGGGCTTTGTCGTACGGAATGCCGATTATTTCGATGACTTTTATAGCCTTGATTGTAATAATCATGTTGATCAAACGTCAAACCCGGCGCGAATTCATGATTCATTTGCTTTTGCTTTGCATCATCGGCTTTGTTCCGCTTATTTTGGTATTGTTCGATTTGGTTCAGCCGATTATCCTAAGCATTGTTTCCGCAAGCCTTTCCTATGCGACACTTTTGGGGTTGGTCATTTTTGCGAACCGGATTGTCGAAACCGAAATCAAACGGAAATTCCATATTTAACAGTTTTGGGGGAAGATTATTTTTAATGTCCCCCTTTTATTTTGACTCAATTTCGGAGGTAAATTATGAGAAAAATTGAAGTCGTTCCCTATTCCCCGGAATGGAAAAAGGATTTTGAGCAAATTAAATCCTTTTTAAGCCGTTATTTTCCCGAATACGAAATAATCCATGTCGGTTCGACCTCAGTCGAAGGGGCATGGGCCAAACCGATTATCGATGTCGATCTCCTGATACCGGATTTGAATCTATTGTCCGAAATCAATCAAAGATTGGCAAAAATTGGATTTCGTTTTCGGGGTGATTTGACGATCGAAGGAAGGTATGCCTATGACATCGATAACTGGGAGTTTGCCCCTTGCCACTTTTATGTCAGCTTGCCGGACGGTCAAGGTCATGTGGAACACATGGTTTTGAAAAAGCACCTGGAGAAATATCCCGAAGAGGTCGCAAAATACAGCCGTATTAAGAAAAAACTGGCAAAAAAGCATCCCTTTGACATCGGAAAATACATCGACGGAAAAAGTTTTTTTATCATGAAAGCCATGAAAAAGGAAGGTTACATTCGGCCAAAATATCAGGTGGTTCGGCCGGACTTTTCCCACAGTCTGTTGAACGTCGTAAGTTCTATCCAAAATCATTTTAAAGCTTCTTCCGGTTTTGCGACTTTACGAAGTGTCGATGAGGAATTGCAAAGCGCAAAACATGTCGTATTGCTTGTGTTGGACGGACTCGGAAAAAACATTTTGGAACACCATCTGACCAAGAAACACCTGCTTCGCCGAAAGACCATCGATTTCGTAACCTCGGTTTATCCACCGACGACGGTGGCGGCGACTACCGCCCTTAGAACCGGAAAAACCCCGGGAGAAACCGGTTGGCTCGGTTGGTACCAATATTTCAAACAATTTGACGAACACATTGTCATGTTTCAGAACCTCAACTATTTTGCTGGCCGAAAACTGGATGTTCCCTACCTGGAAGAAGTTCCGATTACGCCTTTCCCTCAGGCCTTTGAGGGCGTCAGAACATATGAATTGTATCCCGCCTTTATGCCGGACGGCTGCAAGACCTTAAAAGACATGATGGACCGGATTATCGATATCACCGCTTCAAGCGAAGAGCCGAGTTTTACCTATGCTTACTGGGATCATCCGGACTGCTTGATTCATGAGGAAGGTTGTTTTTCGGAAGAGGTCCGAAAATGCGTCAGGGATATCAACGAGCAAATCAAATACTTGGGGAAACGGTTAAACGACGAGACGGTTGTTTTGCTTGTCGCCGATCACGGCTTGGTCGATGTCAAACCGATTTATTTATCCAAATTTCCGGAACTTACCAAATACTTTGTCCATAAGCCTGCTTTGGAAAGTCGGTTTACGGTCTTTTATGTCAATGATTTTAACGGTTTCGCAGAAACTTTCAATTTATATTTCAGTTCTTACTTTGATTTGTTCCCAACCGATGTCTTGATTGAACAAGGGGTTTTTGGCCCTGTCTCGGATACTGCCCGAAAATTCTTGGGGGACTTTATCGCGATTGCCAAACACAAATATGCTTTTTCGGTAAAAGATGATCCCCATTTCTTCAAGGCGACGCATGCGGGGGGACTGAAAGAAGAAATGATGGTTCCCGTGATTGCGGTAAAAAACTCAAGAAGATAAAAGAATGATGTATCTTCTTGTTTAAAGAGCCCAATTATGTTACAATAAAGTCGATTTTTTGGGACGACACGAAGGAGAGTGGATTACGAATGAAAAAACTGGTTAATTTGGTCGCGTTTTGTTCGCTGGTGTTTTTATTTGGCACTTTGGCTGCCTGTCAACAAATCAGTCAGTTCTATACGGTGAATTTTTATGATGCCGAGAATAATTTAATCGATACCCAAAGAGTAAAAAAAGGCAATAGTGCCGTAGCACCCGATGATCCCGTCAAAGAAGGGTACAGATTTATCGGCTGGAGCGAAGACTTCGGTTCGGTTACCAAGGACATGGAACTTTATCCCCTGTTTGAGGAAAACAAAGAATATTTCGATGTTTTCTTTTATGACGATATAGGGACAGTCATCAGGCGCGAAATCGTTTTGAAAGGAAACGGCGCCACCGCACCGACCCCTCCTGAAAAACGGGGGTATAAGTTTGTCGGTTGGGATACGGACTTTTCCCATGTGACTCAAAACTTGTATGTCAGACCGCTTTATGAAAGAGATTCCATCGATATCAAATTGGGTGATTACGTGAAATATGTGGATAGCATCACTACTGACAGTATGACGGACGCCGGTGCCTTGATTGATTTCCTCGATTTGACGACTCCGCTTTATACATTCACCAATATTTTTATCGGCGGTTTCCGGAATGCTAACCAAATGCATTATTACGATGCCCAAAGTTATCGGGATCGCAATGCTTTCGGCTACGAAGTGGGAGTTTCTGCGAACGGTATCGTGGTTTCGGCCGGAACGCTGGTCGATTTGCCGGAAGGGGGATTCATTTTGTCCGGTCACACTTCGACCGCTAGCCTCCTTCAGATCAAAGTGCAAATCGGGGACTATATCGTCTTTGACCGAAACAATCTGACGGTAAAAGGCTACCGGGATTCCGTTTTATCGAAAATGATTGGGTTAAACGTGAAAATTACGGAAACAATTGCCAAGGTCAGAAACGCTTATTATCAAGAATACCGGGCCCTCAATTACGAAAAGATTTTGGAAAAAATCAATTCGGCAATCGGTACCTATAACGATTTGGTCGCCAATCCCGATCAGTTCAAAGCAACCATCGTCAAAGAAGTCGAAGACACATTGCTTTTGGTCGACTTTTTGTTGGTAGAACCGAATCCGATTGAAACCAAAGCATTTTGGCATTATCCGCTCCGTTCGGGTGATTACGAGGAAAAGAATCTTGCGGAAGTGGAAATGCTTCTTGACGATGTTAAAGCGATGGGCTTTAACAAGATTTATCTCAATGTCACCTTCGGCGGTTACGCGATTTATCCGTCCGAATATCTTCCGCAACGCATTTCCTCCGGAAAAGAATATACCGGTTATAACGATTATCTTGAATGTTTTATTGCGGAAGCTCATAAACGTGGCATCCAAGTTTCGGCTTGGACCAATACGTTAATCTGCGGGGACGGTTCGCTTCCGGCAGTTTATCGGGAACGCGGTTGGTTTTTGACCGGTTATAATGGGGAAGACAATTTCAATGGCATGTACTTTTTGGATATTTCGCGAAACGATGTACAGGAATTTTTGCTGAATGTCTTTACCGAACTGGTTGCGAATTATGATTTGGACGGAGTCGAATTTGACTTTATCCGTTTCCCGGGCGGCAATCTTTACACCTTTTCAGGAGTGATTGCAAATCCTGGGTCTATAACCGACGGCGGTTACACCGAAAGTTTCCTCAATCTCTTTAAAACGACAACCGGCTTTACCGGCGATGTCAAACAGGAACTTATTAAGTCGCAAACGTTTAGAAACCAATGGTTGCAATTCAAACAGGAATTGTTGAACCGTTTGGTGGAAAACCTGGTTTATGCAATGCGTCGGGTTAAACCGAATATTTCGCTTTCCGGAGCGATTATGCCGAGCATTACTTCCGCAATCAACGCTTATCAACAAAACTGGGATTTATGGCTTGACAACGGTTGGCTGGATACCCTTGAACCGATGATATATAACGGCGACACGGCTTCCGTGATGGCGACTTTGACTTCGTTTTATCAGAAGGTTAACGGTCGGGCCAAAATCGTGGTCGGTTTGTTCCCGGAAAACAACGGCGGTTCCGCTGGTACGAATGCGGAACAAATCTACAGGGTCATTTCGGAATTTCCGGTCGGTTGGTGCAAATTCTCGGCCAAAACGATTTTTTCCAATCAAGCCCTGATGGATGGGTTTGCGGTATTGAAGCGAGATTTCACCGTTTCGATGACGGCTTCCAAACAAGAAAAACTGTTTGCCTATATCGTGCAGCTAAGAGAAAACGTCAAAGCCTTTTATCAATATGTTGACGAAAGCACGGACTATTCGGAAATGATAGCTTATTTGGACGATTTTACCGAAGTGACCGAAGAGACCTACATCAACGGGGTGTTAGATCAAATCCTGGTTTATATTGACCGAATCAATCATTTGGATATCAAAGAAAAATTATACGATAAACACCAAATCATCTTGGCATTAATGAAGTAGTTATTGCTTTTGGTAACGAACAGGAGGCCGTTAAACTTACGACCTCCTTTTTTGCGGAAAAAAACGGAGGAGGAATTATTTCCTTGACAAGTCCGTATAATGAACCGAAAAGGAAGAAAATTCGATAAAAAATATTATTGAAAGCGTTTTCTAATTTTTTGTTTTATGGTATAATGCTACTGAAAAAATAAATATTAAGGAGGAATAATTTGAACAAGTTCGATTATATGGCCAAATATGGCTATGAACAACTCATCTACTTTTACGACAAAGAAACAGGCTTAAAGGGTGTTACCTGCATTCACGACACCACCCTTGGTCCGGCCCTCGGCGGAACGAGATTATGGAATTACGCCACCGAAGATGAAGCGGTCGAAGACGTTTTGCGACTTGCCCGCGGGATGACTTACAAGAATGCGGTTGCGGGACTTAACATCGGGGGCGGAAAAACCGTTTTAATCGGGGATGCCGATAAAGTAAAGTCGGAAGCTTACTGGCGGGCTTTCGGACGCTACGTTCAATCGCTCAACGGCCGTTACATTACCGCCGAAGACGTCAACACAAGCCCCGACGATATGGAATATGTGGCCATGGAAACCAATTATATCGTAGGTTTGCCAAAAACTTCCGGCGATCCGTCACCGTTTACCGCTTTGGGCGTTTATTGGGCAATGCGTGCTTCCTGTTTGGAAAAGTTCGGCTCCAACGATTTGAAAGGTAAAACTGTTCTTGTTCAGGGAGTTGGTCATGTTGGCTATAATCTCGTAAAATTGTTGGTCGAAGACGGCGCCAAAGTTTATGTCTCCGACATCAAAAAAGAAAAACTGGACAAAGTTACCCAAGATTTCCCAGCAGTTACAATTGTTCCGACTTCGGATATATTCAAAATCGAATACGATATTTTCGCTCCGTGCGCCATGGGTGCAATCGTCAACGACGATACGATTCCGCAATTCAAATGCAAGATTATCTGCGGAGCCGCCAACAACGTTTTAAAAGAAGAACGGCACGGGGTCGAACTCGAAAAACGCGGCATCTTGTATGCACCGGATTATGTGGTGAATGCGGGCGGGGTTATCAATGTTTACCAAGAAATCCTAGGCTATGATGCGAACGAAGCTAAACGAAAAGTTGAAAAAATCTACGGCAAAGTTTTGGAAGTCTTCAAAATCGCCAAAGAAAACAATATTACCCCTGCCAAAGCAGCGGATCGGCTTGCGGAAGAAAGAATCCGCGTGATTCGCAACATCCGGGGCAATTACATCAAACGCTGATGCAAGCCCCTTTGATTATCATTATTGGTCACTACGGCAGCGGCAAATCCGAATTTTCGGTTAACCTTGCCCTCCAAAAAGCACGTGACCATAATGTTTGCTTGGCGGATTTGGATATCGTAAATCCGTATTTTCGTTCCCGCGAAGCAAGAGAAATTTTAAATAATCACAATATCGAAGTAATATCCGATACCTATTCTTCAACCAAAGGACTTGATATGCCATATCTATCCCCGGCTGTTCAGGGGCGAATCGCCAAACGCGATAAGTTTTTGATTATGGACTGTGGGGGAGACCCGAACGGCATCAAAGTCTTAAGACAATTCAGCGATTTGATTAGCGATGCACCCTATGAGATGTGGATGATTGTCAATGTCTTTCGTCCCGAAACCCATAATCCTTCCGACATCCTGGCAATGTATCGGGCTTTGCAAGCTTCATCCGGGCTGAAGATTACAGGGTTTATCAACAACAGCAATCTCTTGCGTCAGACAAGCGTGGCCGATATGTTGCAGGCAAATCAAATCATGCAGGAAGTGGTTGAAGAAACAAACGTAAAAGTCGTTTACACCTCGGGAATTCCCGAATTACTGAACAAGTTGCCAAATGATATTTTGGGAGAAAAATTCCCGCTGCAAATCATTTTGCGTGAAAAATGGTTATAAGGAGATAAAAATGCCAAAAGGAAGAATTGAAGTTGCGACGGACCGTTGCAAAGGGTGCGGACTTTGTATAGAAGCCTGCCCCCTCAAATTACTGGAATTAGATAAAAACACCCTTAACATGAAGGGTTATCAACCAATGCGAATCCATACACCGGACAAATGTATCGGATGCGCCAATTGCGCTGTAATGTGTCCCGATGTGGTCATTACGGTCTATCGTTTGGATTAAGGGGTGATTGATATGGCAAAATTAATGATGAAAGGAAACGAAGCAATGGCGCTCGCTGCTTTGAAAGGCGGCTGCAAAGCATTCTTCGGTTATCCGATTACCCCGCAAAGCGAACTTCCGGAATATTTGTCGCGTCATATGAAAGATTACGGCGGGGTCTTTTTGCAAGCCGAATCAGAAGTCGCCGCTATCAACATGGTTTACGGCGCCGCAAGCGCCGGTATCCGGGCGATGACTTCCTCGTCGAGTCCGGGGGTAGCACTGAAACAGGAAGGCATCAGTTACATGGCCGGGGCCGAACTTCCGGGTGTGATTATCAATGTCATGCGCGGGGGACCTGGTTTGGGCGGTATTCAGCCGTCGCAAGCCGATTATAAACAGGTAACCCGGGGCGGGGGCAACGGCGATTATTACTGTTTGGCCTTTGCGCCCGAAACGCTTCAGGAAACCGTGGATATCATCAAAGAAGCGTTTGCCCTGGCTGACCTTTACCGAAATCCGGTGATGATTGCGGTTGACGGTCTGATCGGTCAAATGATGGAACCGGTCGATGTTGACCGTCCGATTCCGGATTATGATTTGCCGGAAAAAAACTGGGCCGCAAACGGCACCATGGGCAAAAGGGAACGCAATATCGTCAATTCCCTGTATTTAAAACCGGTGGAATTGGAAGAACACAGTCTTCGTCTATTTAAAAAATACCAAACGATGAAAGAAAAAGAACAGCGGTATGAAATTGTCAACGGGGAAGATGCGGAAATAATGATTGTAGCCTACGGCACGATGGCTAGGATTTGCCGAAGCGCCATCGAAACCTTGAGAGAACAGGGCGTAAAAGTCGGCCTGCTTCGTCCGATTTCGATTTGGCCTTATCCGGAAAAAGCTTTCGACGAATTGAGTCCGACGGTTAAGGGATTGCTTACGTGCGAATTGTCGACCGGACAGATGATTGACGATGTCAAAATCGCCAATCGGGGCCGTTTGCCAATCGGTTTCTTCGGCCGAACCGGGGGAATGCTTCCGGAAACCGAAGAAATCGTAGCCGCGGTTTTAGATATGCTAAAGGAGCTTCGCCATGAGTAAAGTCGTATTTCAGAAAACCAAAGCTTTAACCGATAAAGAATTTTCGTTCTGCGCGGGCTGTGCCCACGGCATCATTCATCGGTTGGTAGCGGAAACCATCGAAGAACTGGGATTGCTCGACCAGGCAATCGGGATTTCGCCAGTGGGTTGCGCGGTTACCAATTACAACAATTTCAACTGCGATATGGTGCAAGCGGCGCACGGAAGAGCTCCGGCGGTTGCGACCGGCATCAAACGGGTTTTACCGGATCGCATTGTCTTCTCTTATCAGGGGGACGGCGACCTTGCCTCAATCGGAACGGCGGAAATCGTGCATGCGGCGCACAGGGGCGAAAACATTACGGTGATTTTTATCAATAACGCCATTTACGGTATGACCGGTGGTCAGATGGCACCGACTACTTTGGTGGGTCAAAAGACTTCGACTTCGCCGTTTGGCAGAACCGTGGAACATTCCGGTATGCCGATTCGGATGTCGGAACTGCTTGCCACGATTCCGGGAAGCGCTTATATTGAAAGAGTTTCGGTTCACAATCCGCTCCACGTCCGGAAAGCAAAACAGGCAGTCAAGAAAGCCTTCCAGATGCAAATGGAAAAACGAGGCTTTGCCTTAATCGAATTTGTGTCAACATGCCCGGTTAACTGGGGAATGACACCGAAAGATGCGTTAAAATGGGCGGAAGATAAAATGCTTTCTTATTATCCGCTCGGCGTTTTCAAAGATATTACGAAGGAGGCCCAGGAATGATTGACGAAAAAATCATCTGTGCGGGTTTCGGCGGGCAGGGCGTTATGTTGCTTGGACAGCTGTTGGCGTATGCGGCAAACGAAAAAGGGCTGAATACCTTGTGGTACCCATCCTACGGTCCGGAAACACGGGGCGGCACTGCCAACTGTTCGGTTACTATTTCGGAAAAACCGGTCAATTCTCCGGTAATTTCCCAAGCCGATACCATCATGGTTTTGAACAAACCTTCGCTCGATAAATTCGAAAGCAAAGTCAAACCGGGCGGTAGGTTGTTTGTCAACTCTTCCCTGATTGATTCGCAAGCTAACCGAACCGATGTTGAAACATTCTATATTCCGGCCAACGAAATTGCCGGCAAAATCGGCAATTTCCGAGTGGCAAATATGGTCATGCTCGGGGCATACCTGGCCAAAACCAAGCTGTTTGACAATGAAACAATTGTTAAACTCTTAGCCAAAACCTTTGGCGAACAAAAAGCGCATCTGGTTGCGCTCAACCAGGAAGCGTTGACGGCGGGAAGGGACTATTTCCATAAGAATTATTGATTTAAATAGCATATTACCTTGGGGGTTGAAAGTTGTTTTGTTGAAAGGCACTGTTACTTAAGCAAAAAAATCAAGCTAAAATATTTGAAAGGAAAAAAGAATTATGAAATATTGTCGTTATTGTGGCGGACAATTGGAAGATGTGGCCCAAGTATGCGTTCATTGCGGGGCTTATGTGGAAAACAGACAAAGCGCTTCTTCAACCTCAAGCGAAGCAAATAAACCGAATGCTGGTTATAACATTTTAGCGTTTTTCTTTCCTATTGTTGGATTGGTTCTTTGGGCTGTATGGAAAAGCAAATATCCGCTTCGTGCCAAGGAAATCGGAAAATGGGCTCTGATCGGTTTTATTGTGGCCTTAACTTTAAATTTTTTGAGATTCATGTCCGGCGGAATTTAGACCAAAAGCGGATTTTGTCGGTTTGATTTATCGAGCAAATAATTGATTCTTTAAGTACAATCCCAAACTAAGTCCAACAAAACCTTTTATTTGGACCAAGGCATAACGTTCTTTGGCGTTATGCTTTTTTACTTTGGTCGGATTTTTTAAAGTATGGTATAATGGTAGAGGAGGATAAAAATATGCGTTTATTTATCGGTATCGAACTGTCGGAAGAAATTAAAGGGGCTTTTGTAAATTACCAAAATATTTTAAAAAAGGATGGTTCCAAAGGAAACTATTCCCGAAAAGAAAATCTGCATTTAACGCTATTTTTCATCGGGGAAGTAAGTGTCGACGAACTTTTTTTATGGGAAAGGATTTTAACCGATACCGCAAAGCAAAATACAGCCTTTGCTTTGGAATTTAAGGGAGTGGATTCCTTTGTGCGGAATAAGCGCCATATTGTTTATGCTGAAGTCAAAAAACAGAAGAATTTGCTGTTTTTATGGGAAACGTTGCTGAAAGAAATTCGCAAACGGGGCATCAACCCGCAAGTTAGCGATTATACCCCACATATCACCTTGGTCAGAGAAGCGGAGTTTATCCGCTCTTTCGACCAAATCAAAAAAGGTTTCCCGGAATTGAAACTGACTTCGGTTGTGAACGATATCATTCTATTTGAAAGCACCCGGGTGGACGGGGTTTTGACCTACGTGCCTTTGAAAAGGGCTAAGTTGAACAGTTGAATAAATAATTAAAGCGAAATTTGCGCTTGGCGGTTGGTTTGAAAAAACGAACCGTTTTTTTATCATTTTTCATGCAAACGCTTGCAAAGCCACCCATTTTTTGGTAAAATGATTTTATCGAAAGGGGGACAATGATGTGTCTATTTTAAAGAAAAGAATATTTTTTATTTTTGCTTTTCTCTTTATGGCAATGACACTGGCGGCATGTACAGGTGATACCGTTCGTGTTGTTATTGTTAACGGAGAAAACCAAATGTTTGTCGGCGATGAATAAACCTTAACCGCAACCGTCAGACCGATTTCGTTTGACCAGACAGTTATTTGGTCTACTAGCGATTCTACGATTGCCACCGTCGACAAAAACGGTTTGGTTAGAGCTCTTAAACCTGGTACAGTCTACATTGAAGCAGAGGCAAAAGCAGACTCTAATGTAACGAAACGCTTTAAAATTGAAATTACTTATCGACCTCCACAAACTATGGCTATTACTGCTGAAGATACAATGGGACTCTACGAAGAACAAACAGTTTCTGTAACCGTTGAACCGGAGAATGCGGCTGATTTGTTCACACTGACATCAAGTAATCCGGACATCGTGGAAATTGACGGAGATAAATTGGTGGCCAAAGGCCTCGGAAGCGCCACAATTATCGCCAGAAGCGATGTTGATCCGGAAGTGTTTGCGGAAACTACCGTTACGGTAATCCTTAAAGAGTATCCTATTACTTATCATCTCTTTGAAGGTACCAATCACCCTGATAACCCGGAATCCTACAATGTTTTGTCGGGTGAAATTACTTTCAAAGAACCAACAAGAGAAACATACCAATTCCTTGGTTGGTTTACTTCAAGCGATTATACAACTCCGATCACAGGCATCAACCCAAGCGAAGTAAAAGGTCCGATTGAACTTTACGCCAAATGGGAAAAGATAGTGATTAGATACACGATTTCTTATGAATTATCGGGCGGCGAACTGCCTGAAGAGATACCGACAAGCTTCACATCCTTGGAAGAAGTATTATTGCCGATTCCGACCCGCGAATCTTATGTTTTCGAAGGTTGGTTTACCAATCCGGAATTTACCGGCGATCCTGTTGCGAAGATTGAAGTTGGTACCGAAGGCAACCAAGTGTTCTATGCCAAATGGAAAGCCTTAACCCATACCGTTACTTACCATCTGAACGGCGGTTCCTTTGACACAACTCCGAAAACAGAATTTACCGAAATGGAAAGTTTTGTTTTGCCGATTCCGACCCAAGTCGGTTATCAATTCTTGGGCTGGTATGTCGATGAAGCAATGACCGGCAATCCGGTAACAGAAGTTCCGGAAGGCACAACCGAAGATTTGGTCCTCTATGCCAAATGGGAAGCTATCACGCATACAATTACCTTTAATTTAAACGGCGGCAACTGGACTTGGGAAGTAAGCGAAGTTACCAATCCGAAAGCCGGTATTGATCAATACAGCAATCTACCGGAAATTTTCATGGCTGATTTCTATCAATACCTGAAGGACAATGATTTATTGACTTCGCCGCTTGTGGCTGGCATTCTCCACAAGACAACTTGGGCCGAATTCAGCGCCAACTACGGCGATCCTGTCGCAATTTACAACCATACCTCAACCAATACATCCCAAACCACCGACGGTTATTCGCAATTCTTCTATGAATCGGCTACCGGCAATCCGGCAACCGGCGAACTATTGACCGTTGTGGGCGGTTTCTTCGGTACCGAACCGTATAAGACGAAATATGCAACGCTAGTTAAGCACTTGGCTTACTTGCAGTCCAAGAGATATACCGTTCAATTTTGGGACGGACCTAGCGGTAAATCCCTGGCCGGTTTCGTGCTTGACGGTTACTTCTACGGTACGCAAGATCCTGGCTCAGGAGATTTCTTAACCCTACGGAAAGTTATTCCTAATACAGACTTAGGTTATGTTTTGACCGGCGGTGTGTTGACCCCTTACGAAGTGGCATATGTTCCGGAAATCTATTATGAAGGAAAAGAAATGATGCTTCCTGCTCCGGTTAAAGAAGGTTATGTCTTTGCCGGCTGGTATGACAATCCGGAATTTGCGGGCGAAAAGGTTGTTGCAATCAAAGAAACCGATACAACCGATAAAGTCTTTTTTGCCAAGTGGGAAGAAGTAAAAGACCCTGAACCGTTGGAAGTATATGCCATTACCTATGTCTTGGATGGTGGCGAATTGGTCGGTGAAGTACCGGTCGAATTTACCGAACTTGACACGGTTACGCTTCCGGTTCCGACCAAAGAAGGCTTTAATTTCCTCGGTTGGTTTACCGATCCGGAATTTTCGGGCGAAGCCGTAACGGAAATTCCTTCCGGTACCAAGGGAGATCAAACTTTCTATGCTAAATGGGAAGAAATTCCGACTGAAGTTACCGATACTTTGGTTTCGCCGCGGGCGGCAGACTTAAACCCTGGCGATAAACTATCTTATAACGGAACCGAATATGTGGTCGGCGTCAATGCGTTTGGCAGTTTTGCGGAAGCAATCAATGCGACTGTCAGCGGCAAAGTTTATGTTGAAGCCGGAACATATTTCGAAAACTTCACTGTCAACAAATCCAACCTTGAAATCATCGGCCCGAACTATCTAATCGATCCGAATAAAGAAGAACGGATTGCGGAAGCGATAATTGCCGGCAAAGTAACCGTCAACGGCGGTATAAGCAATGTCGGCTTCTTAGGTTTGGCTTTCACAGGCGATGCCACTATCGTTGGTTCCGGAACGGCTACCAATGTTTTGGCTAATCTTACATTCTCATACAACTATGTTTACAATACTACGCCAACCACGACGGCTTGGGTAGAAACCAATTCTTATAACCAAGGATTCATTTATTTCCAAGCTGCTACCGGCAAAGAAATGCAATCTTTTGTCTTTACCAATAACTTGTTTGATACCGTTCACGATGTCAATATCAGTTTGGCGTACATCAAAGACGTTTTGATAAAAGACAATGTCTTTAAAGATTTCGGCAGGGATGCCGTCAGATTCAACCATGGCGGTTACAACTACGGCGATATCATTATCGAACGCAACGACTTTGTTCAATCGAGTTTGGGCGGTTACAACGGTATTTACTTCAGAATCTATGGCGGACCAGCCGGTTCAACTACCAATATCGTTATCAAACAAAACTACTTCAAACTCATCGGTGAGGCATCTGCCGGATTATATTCGGGTGCCATCTCCGCACGGAACTATCAGGAATACGGTGTTACCTTCACGATTACCGGTAATGTCTTCGAACAATGTTTGAACTATATCCGGATTCGCAACAATGCCACCGCAGCCAACCATGCTAGTTATCCATGGGTAGCCAACATCAATTACAATGCTTTCCTTGGCCTTCCAAGCAAATACTATCATGCCAATCGCAATGATTCTGACGGTGCCGCAACCAACCCGGCCCTTACCAACTTTGACAACAACTATTACGAAGACAATGACGGCAACGTTATCACCGATTTAAGTCCGTATGCGGCTTACTTCAAAGAAGTGGCCAGCTATGCCAATCCGCTAACCGATATCAGCCAAGTGCCGACCGGACGCTTCGGTTTAGCCGATTTGGAAGCAGAAACAGAAAAACTCTTGGGTCTTGCCCAAAAACAAGTGGTCCTTAACTACAAGTTCCCTGAATCAAATATCAGCGGTGTGGAAACAACTTGGGCTTACAAAGCAGGCGAAGACTCTTCCATCCACAATCTTGAAACAGGTGTAAGACTGAAAGAAATGTTGACTTATCAACCGCGGACTCTGGTCTTAACCTTAACATATCAGGATTTGACGGTTACCAAAGAATTAACGGTTAACTTCGGTGTGCTCCAAGAAGGTCAAATCGGTTTATTCTATCGCAATACTCCGGTTGCTATGTCCAAAGACGAAATCGGACCTNNCGGGCAGTTTCATCGGATGGAACGGTTATACGGTAACGAGCGGTAACCATGTTCTGTTCATTGCCAAAGGAATGACCTTCAATGTTACAACTGCCGAGGAAGCCAAAGCACTAGGCAACTTAACATATTCATCGGTTGCGCTTCTTGTCATCAATACCGGTACTTCCACCATCATCTTCAATAACAGCGAAGCACCTGGTCTTGCTATGTCGTCATATTGCATCATCGGCGCCGACGGAAAAGTCAAAGTAACCGGTTCTCCGGCGACCATCACGTTGGCACCGGGCGAAGCAGTTTACTGTTCGAAATACTTGGATACGCAAATTACCGATAACCCATTGGCGCCTGCCAACAGTTTGGGGGTCGGAACCGAAATGATTATCAGAGATTGGACAGTCGATCCGGATGCGGTGGAATACACNNATCACTTACCATCTCGACGGCGGCGAAAATAAGGCCAGCAATCCTAGCGTTTACACGCGGATTACCCTTCCGATCGAACTGGCAGAACCTACCAAAGAAAATCATATTTTCTTAGGTTGGTATGACAACCCGGAATTTACTGGGAATCCGATTACCGTTATCCCGGTCGGAACAACCGGCAATCTTGACCTCTATGCCAAATGGGAAGAAGGCGTTCCTCCGATTAAATACACCATCACTTACAATGCCAACGGCGGGGTAATGCCAACCAATTATCCGAAAAATTACACGGATCAAGACACCGAACCTACCGTTTTACCTATTCCGACCCGTCAGGGATACAATTTCTTGGGATGGTTCTTATCGCAGGATTTAGTGGACGATCCGATTTTCGAAATCGAAGTCGGCTCGATTGGCGACAAAGTTCTCTATGCCGGATGGGAAGAAATCATTCCGGAAGGAACCTACACCATAACTTACGTCTTGAACGGGGGTATTTGGGGTTATCCGTCGAAGAACGAAATGCTCACCGACTTATTAACCGACTTCTATAACTTCCTACTTGACGAAGGAACGATTACTTCGGCCTTATCCTTCAACACCTTTGCCCACGGCGAAGGCAAGACTTCGGGATTCCTCGGAACCTGGTTCAGTTATTGCAACCCAGGTTATGCACTGGGCGGCGTAACATATCCTAAACTTGCCAATAAATTCAACACTAATTCCACCGAAATGATTGAAGATTCTCCTTATTTCATCAATCATCCGGATTATTACAATAAGTGGATTAACTTCTTTATCTTCTTTGAAAACCAATTCGTCAAAGTGGTCAATAAAGAACAAACATTCTTTGCGGATCCTGCAGTTGGTGCCTTCCGGTTCGCGCAATATGCGGCCAACATTAAACCGGCTACGTACGTAACCGATGCCACCATGCAGGTAATGCCTGACTTCACACCGACCAAACTTCGCTTCACAGCCGAAGACGATGTTATTATCCTTCCGAAACCGGTTCGCATCGGTTATACTTTCGAAGGTTGGTACGACAACCCTATTTTTGGCGGTCAACCGATTCGTTTGATTGCCCCTGGCACGGAAGGCAACCAAGTATTCTATGCCAAGTGGAGCGAAGAATTGGATGTCGACATCTATGTCCGTCCGGGCAGCATCGGTGAAAATGTTTTCCAAACCATCACTGACGCTTTGGAAGCCGCAGTCGATGGCAGTGTCATCTATATTGACACCGAAACTTACGACGAATCCTTTACCATCTCCAAACATAACATTACTTTGATTGGTCCGTTTGCCGGTCAGGATCCTAACAAAACCGTTCGCGGCACCGATCAGGAAGCGGTTTTGACCGGTACAATCACTATCGCCCAAGGCGTTAAAGGCCTTACCATCGACGGCTTTACCTTTACGGGTGCCTTCAAAATGGTCGGACCTGCCGAAGGCGGTATGGATACTTTTGTCTTCAAGAACAACTACGTTCATTCCTCGACGCTTGCCGCTGAAAGCCTCGGAATCATCAACTTCACGATATCCAGCGACAACGAGAAAAACCGCAACTTCTATTTCCTCAACAACTTATTCACAACCGGAACGCAAACATATAATCCGCGCTATATCCGCGGCGGTAATATTGAAAACTTCTGGTTATTGGATAATGTCTTTGAGGGTGGAAGATTGACATCGCCTTTGACTTATACCGATGCAATTCGTCTTGCCGGAACTAACGACCAGACGACAAACGGTATCGGTATTGCGGGAACGATTGTTGTTCGCAACAATACTTTCAAAAACATCGGTCAAAGAGGTCTATGGATTAGACGCTTCACCGCTACCAAAGTCGAAATCATCAACAACCTGTTTGAAAATTGCGGTGACCAATCTTTCGGCGGCGGTCTCGACCTCTTTATTTGGGGCGGCGGAAGCACCGTAAAGACAACCGTCAATATTAAGTATAATACCTTCCAAAACTTTGTGTCTTCCTTCGCTATCAGACTTGGTAATGCGGGAGCTACACCGGAAAACTACAAGAGCGCCATTCATTACAACAAGTTTATCAACTTCACCGGCGCAAGCTACCAATACATTTCCAACCAAGGTCAAACAAGCACCGCTTTACTTGATGCCCGTTTCAACTATTACGGCGGAGAAGAACCGGTTGTCTCGAAATTTACCGGTGTCGGTACATTCAGCGATTACTATCTTGATGAAACAAGTGTACCAAAACTTTCGCAGGAAGGAATCGTTGATCCGACCGATATCCAAATTTCCAATCCGATTACCACTCTGCTAAAGTTTACCGGTCATCAATTGAATATCAACGTCCTTCCGACTCAAGCATCAGACAAACGCTTGGTGTTCGAAACCAGTAATCCGAATGTTGTCAGCGTCAGCTCCACCGGTTACCTAACGGCTGTGGGTGACGGAACGGCTACGATTACCATTTCCAGTTTGGCGGTTCCGACGCTTAAGGTCAGCTTTGAAGTGACAGTAACGACTCCGACAACGCTTGAAGTCCGTTACGTAACTGATTCGTTTGTCGACGTCGGCGGTGAAATCTCCTTGAATGCCCGTCTCTATCCGCAACAAGACGCAACCTTCATCTGGACATCCAGCGACGAAGAAATCGCGACCGTTGTCGATGGTTTGGTTGTCGGACATAAAGCCGGGGTTGTCACCATTACCGCTACTGTCGAAGGAAGAGAGGACTTAACTATGAGCGTTGACGTAACCGTAATCGATTCGCTTACCGAAATGGATGCTTTGATTCAATATTTTGCGGAAATCAACCGTTCCGAAGTACTTCGTCAGGATAAAGTCAAAGTAACCGGTTACCAATTCATCTACGGCGTGGATATTTCCGGTAGTGTTTCCGATTACTTATTCGAAGAAAATGCGGTCAAAAACCAAATTGTTCCGTCCAGCAACTCCAACCGTCCGGGCACTTTGTTGCAACCAGGCGTAATGTACATCACCATCCATGACACGGCCTCGGCCTCAACCAGCGCCGATGCGCAGGCTCATGCCAACTACATGACCAACAACACCGACGGTTCGACTTCATGGCATTACACGGTTGACGAAAAAATCGCCATCCAACATATCCCAGACGAAGAAAGGGCAAATCATGCAGGCGACGGTAGTCAACCTTATGGTCAACCGTGGGAAAAAGGTATCGGGGGAGGTAACACCGCATCCATCGGTATCGAAACTTGCGTCAACTTGGGTTCTGACCTCTATCGGACATGGCAGAGAACCGCAAAACTTGTAGCAAGCCTCTTGGTAAAACACAGCCTTGATACTTCGGCCGTCAAACAGCACTATGACTTCAGCGGCAAGAACTGTCCGCAAACCATGCGCGACAATAACCTTTATGGCAACTTCATGAAGTTGGTTGAAGCCGAATATTATATCTTAAAGAATTTCGGCGATTATGAAATCACTTTCGAATCTCATAATCCTGACATTCTCGATAACAACGGCCGTATCATCAGCCGTCCGGTTAAATCCACAACTGTCAGCTATACCGTTACCGTAACCAAAGGCGGCGTTTCGCAATCCATCACATTGCATTCCGTTGTTTCCGGTATTTACAATACCAATTACGTAACACCGGTAGGCGGTTATCCGGTCGATTTCATTTATACAGTTCCGACTGTAAAATAGCTTTGTAAACTTAAGACCTCTTGAAAAAGAGGAAGACCTCTTGAAAAAGAGGTCTCAGACTGTTGACAAATACAGTAATTTAAAACGCAGATGAAACTTTATGGTTTCGTAATCTGCGTTTTTTATTATTGATTTCGTAAAAGTGGGGAAAACTTTTGTTTTTTAAAGAAATTAATAATTTTGGAAAAGAAAACTCTTAAGTCTTCTTTAGTTATCCCGGATTTTGACATCCAGGTTGCCATCTTTTTAAGATTATGGCATGCGAAAAGAAGGGTTACCCTCATTTGGTTTTTTAATAACCCCCTCATGTTTGTCACTCCCAGATGGTTTTTATATTTAGTATCTGCGAAGACTCTTTCAATTGTTTCTTTTCGCTTCGGATAGATTGCTTTAAACTTTTCAGTCTTCCGATTTCTTTCTACCATATCTACATGCTTTTGATGTATATGTCTTGTTAATGTTTTGTGTGTACTTAATGTACATTGATTCTTTAATGGACAATCTTTACATGAGTTCTTTCCACTCCGATATTCCCTATACCCGTTTCTATTTGTTGTCTTGTATTCAAGAACAACTCCCATTGGACATGTGAAGTAATCTGTTTCTTCATGGTATTCGAATTCACATTTCTTTAAATATCCTTGTTTTGTCTTTGGTCTCATATATGGTGTGAATAACTCTTTATTATCTTCATGAACCATTTTAGCGATTATTGGTGTTCTATAAGCTGAATCTGCTACGATATTTTTGATGTTTTCATTTTCTTTAATAGTATTTTCATAAACTGGTAAAAAGGATTGACTATCATGAACATTTCCTGAAACCACTGTACTTCCTAATACATATCCATTTTCATCACATACTGTTTGGGCACTATATGCGAAACAACGTTCTTTTTCTCCCTTGACAAAATAACCACTTTCAGGATCAGTGGTTGATACTGGTTTTTCAGTTTCAATTGTTTCTTCAAATTCAAATGCTTTTTTACCATTCGCTCTACGGTCTTCGTTAATCTCTTCTTCTAGTTGTTTTGTATATTTACTGATTGATTCAGTTACATTGATTTTTACTCTTTTATGTTTATTAGCTGATGCTTTGATATGGGTTGAATCAACAAAGACATTCTCATCATTAATAAACCCTAGTTTATATGCTTGAGATAGTATTTGGGCGAAAATATCATTAAAAACAGTTGTTCCTTTAAAACGACGTTCATAATTCTTGTTAAAAGTTGAGTGGTGTGGAACTTCATCATTAAAGTCAAAGCCTAAAAACCACCGATAGGCCATATTAACCTTAATCTCTTCGATGGTTTGTCTCATGCTTCTAATTCCAAAAAGGTATTGAATAAATATGATTTTGAATAAAACAACTGGATCAATACTTGGGCGACCCAATTCATTAGAGTACATATCCTTTACCAAGTCATAAATAAAGGTAAAATCAATTGCTTTGTCAATCTTTCTTACTAAATGATTAGCAGGTACTAAATCATCAATACAAACAATTTGAACTTTATCAATGCGCTTGTTACTGTTTTTAGTAATCATATTTACACCGCCCTTTTATATATTTATTATACCATTTTTTAGCAATTACTTCAAGATGAAAAAAACTGCCGACTTTGTCGACAGTCTGAAAGGGCTTGGCCCTTATTCTTCT
>DCTZ01000011.1 GCA_002329485.1 Caryophanales bacterium UBA1427
CATTAAAGAAACTTACCAAACCTTTAAAAATCGGATGTTTTTCAAAATAATCGATTTTTGAAGGTTTTTTAATTTCCCAAAATCATTATCAATATATTGTCCTTTCAAAGATTAATTGCACCTCTTCATTTTTGGGGAAGAAAATATTTGGTTATTTAGTATTGTTTTTGAGGAGCTTCGATAAAAGCTTCTTTTTTTTATTATTTTAATCAAATAGATTTTTTATTATGATAAAATATTCAGGTAGGAATTGTTTTAGTGAGTTATCATGTTAAAAATCCGTTTTGTTTTGTTCTGATAATCAGTTTACTTGTGTCGGGTGATGATTTGCGAAAAAAAACATTGTTTTCAGAACGGATGCGTTACCCACCAATTTATAATTTATAACTCCTTTGAATTAATTCCTTATATTACTTTTTTGATCTTTTATAAATTAGGAGGGAAAAATGAAATACGAAATTAAAGGTCTCAACTTACCTTATGTGGAAATTACTTTGGAACGAGGAGAAAAGATTCACACCGAACGCGGCGGTATGAGTTGGATGAGCGAAACCATGGATATGAAAACGAATGCGGGGGGAAGCATCGGAAAAGCACTGTCGCGGGCTTTCACCGGTGAATCGATGTTCCAAAACGTCTATACCGCAACCAAAGACGGCGACATGATTGCCGTATCGTCATCATTTCCCGGACAAATTCTTGCCATCGATGTCAGCGAACAGCCAATTATTGCTCAAAAAAGGGCTTTCCTAGCCCGAGAAGACAGCGTCGATATGAGCATCTACTTTCAAAGGAAATTAGGTGCAGGTTTCTTCGGCGGCGAAGGTTTCATCATGCAAAAATTCACCGGCAGAGGAATCGTCTTCTTGGAAATCGACGGTTCGTTGGTCGAAAAAGAACTGGCACCGGGCGAAACCCTTATCCTCGATACCGGCTACCTTGCCGCAATGACCGAAAGCGTTAAATTCGAAATTGTTTCGGTAAAAGGACTAGGAAATGCCATTTTCGGCGGCGAAGGCTTATTCAACACCAAAGTAACCGGTCCGGGAAAAGTTTGGATCCAATCTTGTCCAATCAGTAAGCTTATCGGCTTATTCTCTGTCAAGTAATTTAAATCAAAGCAAACTAAAAAGGCTGTCAGACAGCCTTTTTGGTTTTTATAGATAAGTTTTTTCGATCAAGGGTTGTTTTGATAATTTGACATCCAATCCGGGAAGATAGTATTTAATCCGGTTGTAGCCAGTTTGGCATCCTTGGTGCCTGCCGCAAGATCCCTTATTTCCAATCCGTTAATAGCGCTGTAATAATAAACATAGGTGCCGCTATAATTTGTTTTGTTGAAATAAAGGTATCCGGTTGATGAAGCTGTGCCTTTAAAGGTAAGCAAAGCATTGTTTAAAGTAGATTCGGATACGCGCGGGAACACACCGTTTTGGCGCATGACATAATCGACATTTTGAACCATGCTTATGTCACTTCCCGAATAACCGACACCGTGAAGAACTAAGTAAACGAAACCTGCATCGGCGTTAGGGGAGTTTTGGGATATCCCGACAAAATACTCATAATTGCTGTCAACTTCAAAAGTAAAATACAGAATGTCGTAATTTTGGAATGGATATTGGCCGGTGACCGGGAAAATAAAACTATATTCTGTCCAACTGTTAATCGTACCGTCGGGTTGGCGGGTAAACTGGTAAATGGACATCGCAGAGTTATTGCTTTTATTGGTAATCATAAAAGAGATTCCTGTGGTTCCGTTACTTTTTGGTTTAAACCATATTCCGTTTTGTGGAATCGATATATTAGTTCCTTCAAACGGAACCAAAACAGTAGAATTTATTGTCGGGGTGCCACCAAGCCTTAGGAATCTTATTTTTTGATTTCCGGATGCATTTTGGTAATAATACCAAAAAGTTTCGGAAATGCCTTTGGCAGTGGCTTCATTTACATTGTTGATTTTGGTGTAACCTGTAGTGGTTGGGGTTAATGTGAATTGGTTTCCGCTTCCACTTTGAGTGACCTGATTTATGAAATAAAAATTCTTAGGGTTTGAGGCTGTATCGGATGTAATTACTGAGGTATAATAAGCATGTTCCAGAATTGATGATTCAATCATCCTATATTTTTGTGAAGAAGTACTTGGTAAATCTCCGCCCCAACTGTCATTAGGGTCGATAAGGATTTTACTTCCCCCGTCACTTGGCATTCCTTCCCAATAAGTATTCGGTCCCAATTCTCCGATTAAGACATAATCGGATTGGCTATAGATACCGCCGGTTAATTTTAAGGAATTGTTGGAAACGCCGATATCCGAAAGATGCCCGTTATTGTGTCCGGCAACTATTCCGATTACCGAGTTGTTTACAATGTTTGTGACATTGACATTTTCCAAATAGAAGTTCTTTGCTTCTCCAGCCCAAGCCGGATTATAAGGAGCATTCGGGTTTTCCGGGTTACTCGGTGCATCGATTTTTCCGAAAAAGCCGACCTTGGATCCCAAATTTACATTTTGCAAGTTAAAATTGGTAATTAATTCGTTTTTATTATTGGAAATGAAAAGGTTGCTGATGACATGATAATTACCGTTTAACGTTCCGTAAAATGGGTGTTCTTCGGTTCCGATAGGCGGAAGCGCCATTCCCTCCATATTGATGTCGTTTTCGATTTCAAAATAAATTTTTTCATTGCCAAAATAGCCTAAGTTTTGCAACCAAGCCAAATGGTATAGATGCTTTTTGTCATTGATGATATAGGGATCGTTTTCTTCTCCTGTCCCCCGGGCAAAATAATTGACGATGCTGGTGCCGGTGGCATAGAGTTCAATCGAAGAGTCTTTAACGAACCAAGCATATACGGTGGAAGAAATCAAAAGCACGGTAAAGACCAATAAATAAAGGAGAATATTCTTTCGCAGGAAAATCAATCTCATAAGTCGGTTATCTCCAATCTTATATCGTTTTCGTAAGTAATGACTTCGACAATCGGACCATCGAAATGGGAGTGAATGTATTCGATGGCACTTTTATTATATTCCAGGATAAACCACAATGAAATATTCTGGTCAGAAAAACTGTCATGCATAATTTCAATTGATTTTTCTTTGTAAACATTTTCTCCATCGATACTTACAAAAGATATCGGTTCGGAAAGGGGAGTCAGCGGTTGCGTAGGGTCACTGTAGGATACAAGGATGAATTGGGTGCAATTGCTGATAAAGTTTTCTGCAGTGCTTTGAAAATTTTTAAAGGTTGCGGCCGAAATCGCCACGTTGGCATTTTCAGAAGTGATTTTGAATCGTAAATTGAGGGCAAGGTAAGGTTTGTATTCGGTCAAAAGAATTTCACGGTCGTCATAGGTAGGCAAGTAATCCAAAGGGATTGGTTCATTGTTGTCGTCTAAGGCAAGAAAAAAGGTTTTTTCTGATCCGTTTTTAACGACAGTGCCAATCGCAAAAGTTTCTATGCTTGCTTCAATTACGTTCGGGGACTGAATGTTTACATAGAAATTTCCGACGGTATTTTGATCTTGCAAGGTGAACCAGGAAAAAACTGTAAAAAAGATTGCAACAAGCAAAAAATTGACCATCAGAATTGAAAAAACCAGTTGCTTTTTTAATTGACGTGAACTCATTATTTTTCCCGTGCCTTTCTTTTTTGTCCTTAATTATATATATATAATACCATAAATTTTGTCAAAAGTCAAAGAAGAGGCTTATTGCCTGAATATCTTTTTCACCGAGAAAATTATTACCGTTTTAATTTACAATTTCCCAAATTTGAGGCATAATAACTGCTGAACCAGAGGTGCAATATGGATTTTAAGGAACAATTATTTAACTTGTTTAATCACCAAATCGTGGGCGGAAGCGTTGTTTTAATCAAAAACGGTATGTTTTTTCAATACAACCACGGCTGCCGTTCTTTGATTAATAACCGCCCGGTCGAAGACGATACGATTTTCCGGATAGCTTCGATTTCCAAAGTTATCATCGGAATGACCGTTATGAAATTGACGGAAGATGGTTTGCTTGATTTAGACGAAGACATCGGAAATTATTTAGGCTTTCGGGTCCGCAATCCCAAGTATCCCGATGTTCCGATTACGACCAGAATGCTTTTGATGCATACCTCAAGCATCACAAACGGTTTGGACAATGAATCCGTCGAAATCGGTTATAACGGGGTAAACGGTAAGAAATTCTTTGTCGCATTGGAAGACTTATTGCTTAATACCCAAAGCGGTTATTATACCGAAAAAACCTATTCGCCTTTTTGCCCAGGGGAAAAATACATTTATTCCAATTTCGGTTTCGGAATCATTGCCTGTATCATCGAAAAAGTAACGAACACCTTATTCACGGATTTTGTGGAACAGAAGATTTTAAAACCCCTCAAGCTCGATGCCAGTTTCAAAGCAGACAGAATCCGAAAACAAGATAAAATTTCCGATACCTTTTTGGGCTTTACCACCAACCGAACCGCAAACTCTTTCATTGAAGCAACTTATCCCGATTTTCCGCTCGGAAATAATTTTCGGGGTCCGGCGGGCGGACTCTTCATCAGTATGCCCGATTTAAGCAAAATCATGGTTGCATTGTTTAACGACGGAAAGTATCGGGACGTTCAATTGCTTAAGAAAGAAACGGTCGACTATTATCTGAGCATGAATTTTCTGCCGAGCAGGACTTATCCCGATAAAGGAGTTCTTTTGCAGGGCCATACCGGAAATGCTTATGGTGTTACGTCGTTAATGTATTTTTGCAAAGCCAAAAAAACGGGCATTTGCTTTATCGCCAACGGCGGAAATTACCGACCGATGCCTTCGGGCATGAACCAAATCCAGGAAGGAATAATCGACTTGCTTTTGCAGGCATTATAAAAGCCTTTGGAATCCTTTTCCAAAGGCTTTTTCTTAAGGTAAATATAGGAAATAATTGATTTATAAAACATTAGCGGAAAAACAGATTGAAGATTAACGATCCGATAATAAACGAAGTTGCATTGGCCAAAAAAGAAATTTTGCAGGCAAGGCATTTATGGGGAATGACCAAACGGTAGGCCAAGCCTTCGATTATCACAATCAAAGCTTCAGCAACAATTAAAATAATCAGGTAGATTGCTATTGTCTGAGAGAAAAAAAGCGTCAGAAAAGAATTGAGGGTTAGGTTTGTTATCAGGTTTAAGGGTAGGGAAAGTAAGGAAAGCAAAAGAAACTGCTTTTTGGTCAGCTTTTGATAAAAGGGAACAAAAGCAATCAGTTCCAAAACGACAGTCAAAAGACCGGCCCAAACTTTATCCACGCAGGTCACCCCGTTTGATGTAATACATCGAGAGAATCGCCAAAAGCGAAGAAATCAATACCACAATAACATAAGAAACTACATTAAATTGGTACAAGATACCGATGACGACTCCAGGGAAGAGGATTCCGGCCAATAAACCGAAATTGAAACCTTCTTTTCCCGGAAGCAAACGGTTCAGTTCGAACAAGGTTATCGGCATACTGATGTTAATCATAACCAGTCCGAGCATCATCAGGGGTTTGGACTTGGCAAAGAAAAGCAAAAGAAAGGTAGCTAAGGTCATACTGCAAAGAACGGTATAAAAACTGCCCCATTTATCGCGGATAAAGCCGCCGATAAATTTGCCCATAGCGGCCGAAGCCGGAAGCAAAAGGAGCAATGGCAAATTCATCGCAAAGTCGTAGTGGATGATTTTGCCGAGGAAGGACCTGATAAATACCGCAATCAACAAAAACAATCCGGATAAAATAATCTTTGGTTGGTCAACGAGTGGTTTTTGCGTTTTTTCAGGAGAAGTATTCTTGGGGGTTTTTGATTCGATTAACCAAAGACTTGCCATAACTAATACCAGATAAAGCGAAATAGCGACATAAGGTATAAAACGGTACCGGTAAAGATTGCCGCCAATCGCGAGTCCGATCGCCCCAAGGGAAACAAAGACTCCCAAATGGCTGGATTTTTCGGTGGAGATGTTTGTGCAAACCTTCCCCCCCGCAACATGAAAAATCTGATTGCCGATGCCGAGGAGGACTGCGGAAAGCCACCACAGATTGATGAACAATCCCAAAGTAAGAAATACCAGCGATGCCAAAAGGATAGCCTTTTCGTGGTGATAACGGTCGACATAAAGGCCGATTAACGGTTGGAAACAGAAAGCCAGCGTATTGTAGATAACAAAGATGAAGAAACCGTAGTCGTAAAAATCGATGGCTAGAACCCCGATTACTTTATAGCCGCAAATCAAATCGCAAAGCAGATGAAGAATCGAAAGTATTGCGATTACTGTTTTGTTTCTGGCCGAAATCAAAGAAGTGGTCATTAGTTTTCCGGATTATCTTGCTTGGCTTCTTCTTTGACAATGACTACAAAATGGGCGGCACCACGGATTCCCTGATAATAGTTTAATTTATCTTCTTCGGTAACGGTATAAGGAAGGGTAATATCCTTATGAATGGCATTTGGAACCATCATTTGGTATTTGACGATGGAAGCCGTTTTTTCTTCATCCTGAGGCTCCAAAGTTTCCATAAGTGCCAAGACATCCTCTTCCTTGATGGTATCACCGATGCGAAAATTACTGAAAGTGCGATGAAGTTTAGGATAAACCTGGGATGGATCATAATAAAGGTTTCCTTCTTCATCCTGTTGTTCGGTCATAATATGAATATAAACTTTGTTTTGGTCCCGGTTTCCCCGACAACTGAACGGAAAAAACGCCACATCCAAAGACACAAGCAATAGCAGCACGATACGTAACAAACGATACATTTTTATTCCTCCCATAAATATCTCTATATCAATAGTATATCAAAAATTTCTGTTTTGGTAAACCTTTTTTATCAGATAAAACAGATTATGGAGCAATTTATCCGTAATTAAAGCAAATGTTTATCTTAATATTTTATTATCGGTTATAATATTATCAAAGAAAGGGATTTGATAAATTATTGATGAAAAAATACCATAATAAAGAACAGGCGATTTTTGTTAAAAGAGTTAACTTAATTGTTTCGGACCTGGAACGTTCGGTGGAATTTTACACCAAGGAAATCGGCTTGACTTTAATCGGAAAAGAAGGAAATAGAGCATTCCTTGGCGTTGACAAGGAAAATGTCATACTTTCGCTGAAAGAGATTAAAGGAGCCGAAAAAGCCCGAAACAATATCGGATTATATCACTTTGCGCTTTTATTGGAAAACCGGCAGGTTTTTGCGCAATTTTTAAAACATTTGGCGGATTTGGATTATCCGATTACCGGACTTTCCGACCATGGCATCAGCGAAGCGATTTATTTACAGGACCCCGACAATAACGGGGTGGAGATTGCGGTCGATCGGTTTGATTCAAAAGGAAATGTTCTTCGCCTCGACGGTTTCGGACCGAAAGAAATCGATTTTTTTGACTTGAAGAAATATCTTCCCAAGGAACCGTTTACCAAACTTCCCGAAACGACGCTTCTTGGGCACTTGCATCTTCATGTTGCCGACAAGACGGAAGCCAAACGTTTCTTTGTCGAAGGTTTGGGTTTTGAGGTACAGTTTGATTACCGGGGCGTGGCGGTTTTTACTTCAAGTCAAGGTTATCACCATCATTTGGCCTTTAATACCTGGAACGGTCCGGGAGCCAGAAGAAGAGAAGCGAATCAGGCGGGACTAGAAAGTTATGTCCTAAACGTACCCAAAGAACTGTTTGTGACGATGAAACAGCGTCTTAACGAGATGGGTTATCCGACGAAAGAGCTGGACGGTGCTTTGGAAGTTGTAGACGTAAACGGCGATAAAGTGCTGTTGGAAACTGCTTAAAAACAAACAACCAAAAATATACCCAAACTTTACTCCCTAAAAATGAGGGAGTTTTTTCCTTTTCAAGGAAAAAAGAAAAGTAATTTTTTCTTTGCCAAAACTTTACCCATTCTTTACAAAGTCTTAACTTTACTGTATTGAGGTTTTAAAAAAAATGATATGCTTTAGTAAACGTTTACATTAAATGAAAAAGGGAGCTTTTTTAGGGGAAAAATAGGTTATTTAAGTGAAAGGAGACCGAAATGAGAAGAAAAAGCTTTTTTTGATTACAATCGTTTTTTTTTGGTAAGTTGTGGGAATAAAGTACGTGTAACAGGAATTGAAATCACTTCGCTTCCTACAAAATTAAATTATGTTGAAGGGGAAACGTTTGATCCTACGGGACTTGAAGTCAAGAAAATCATGAGCGACGATACCAAAATCGTTATCACAGATTATACCCTTGACAAAACAGTTCTTTCGGCAGGTGATACGGTTGTCAATGTAATTTACGGAGATTTCACTGCTCCGATTAACATTACGGTTGAACCGTTTGTTCGAAAACTTGTCGACGTCGAATTTAAAGTTCAGGAAGGTTTGAAGTATACCAGAACCATGAATCTTGCGGATTATGTTCAATATCGGGAAGTGTACAACGATGGTACCTATGAAGCTTGGGCCGATATCACATCGGAAGATTTGGTTGATTATTCCATCGAAAACGGTGTCTTGACGGTAACCGCTTCCCTCATCATAAAAAACAAAGAATGGACCAAAGAATTTACCGTTCCGGTTGACGATGATTATCTTACCATCGACGAACTTTTTACCAAGGAAGTTGACGGATCAACTTATTTAGTTAACGGTATTTTAGTTGCCATCACATCCACGATGAATCGCATCGAATACATTCTTTGGAATAAAGATACCAACACTTTCATTGGGGTTAACGGTTTAAGCGGCGGGGGTGTTATTTACGAATACACCTTGGAAACCAACGGATTTGAGATTGGGGACGAATTACGTATTCCGGTCAAATTGGTTCGCGCCAACACCCAAGAAAACTATTCCGACTCCGGAAAACTATATGCCCAATTCGCAGGGGGCGACATTCTTTCCACCACAATCGTCTCACGCAATAATGTTTACGAAACAGACAAAGAAAATGTCGTTGTAATTTCGAATCAACAAGAACTAATCGATTTCCTGAGTCCGGAAAACCGGGTCAACAATTTCTACCAAGTCGTCAAACTTCACGGCAAAATGCGTTACATTTACTATGCTTCGTCCAAACATTATCGTTTCTTCTTTGACGATAATATCAAGACTTTGGCAGCGCAGCTTATCGACAATTGTTCGCCATGTTTTGCCAACGGAATTCAATATTACACAACGGGTAATACCATCGGCGAAATGCTTTGGAATGACGAAAACTTTGCCCCAACCAACTGGAGCAGTCCGGCAAGTGCAACCAAAGACATTTATGCTCTCTTTATTGGCGGAAACACTTTTTATCATGAGTTTGCCATTTTAAGTGCTGCCGATGTCGAAGAAGTAACGCCGATTCTTCAAGACACAACATTCGTTTCGCCAACCAAGGTAGCTTACTTTGTCGGCGACGAATTGGACTTAAGAGGAGCCAAGGTCGTTTATTCCTATGATTACGGCAATCCTGAAGAAGTGGCCGTAACTCCGGGGATGCTTGATGCAACTACTTTGCCGAACATGAATCAATCCGGTGAATATACCGTTAAAGGTTCTTACAACGGTTTTGAATTCAGTTTTGTAATTACGGTAACCGACAAAACCCTGCCTTCCGTCACGTTAGTCGGGGAACTTGCCAAGACATAATACCATTATCGTGATACCATCGAGGATGTCAAGAAAGAATTGACCAAGTTGTTGCTTGGCATCCATTACAGCGATGGAAGCGAAAAAACAATTGCCATTACCGAAAACATGGTTTCCTTCGACGAAGAATGGACCATGGGTCAACATTCTGCCTTTGTCCATTATTTAAGCGAACAAATTGAAGTTCCGTTTGTGGTGGAAAATCAAGGCGTATCGGTAACAGATATTAAGACCAAACCGGCCGGAGATGCCGTCTATGATTTGCACGGTATCGTTTTATCCTCGGTATTCATTTCTGGAACCGCTTCAAGCCCATCGAATGGCGAAATCCTCATTAGGGATGTCAATACCAGCGAAGTAATTGGTTTAAAGGGCATTTATATTTCCTTCACCAATAAACTCGGGGATTTGAATGTCGGCGATGAAATTCTTGTCAAAGTCAAAGTCATCATTACTACGACTTCCGCTACCGTTTCCGAAAACGGCAAAAAAGCGGTTGAAAAATACGGCGAAGACGAAATCATCGTTTTAAGTCAAAACAACGACACGATGTTGGATTTGTCCACCGCTACCCTTATCGCTTCCCAGGAACAATTTGTTGAATTCCTGAAAGATGCTCCGACAAGAGCTCAAAATGCTTATACGTTAGCCAAACTTTGCGCAGGGGCAAAAATCATCAACTACGCGTTGGATGATCCATCCTCCTACATTACCTTCACCGGAACAAATGTATCCTCCAGCCAAATCGACGGAATTTGTCCTTTCCTCCATCGGATGAATGAAACAATGACCCTTAACGGCAATACTTACTTGAATTTATTGTTTGGCGAAGGAACAAGTCCGAATACCAACTTTAACAACGGTAATGTTTTGAGCCGCGATGTTTACTTAATGTATGTTGGCTGACAAGGAATTTATTACCATCAATTCGTTCTCTTGGGCGAAGAATTGGATTTAACCGGCGGTAAAATCGATTGCCTTTACTGTTATGAACCGCACAACGACACCGTCGCTTTGGATGTATCAATGATTACGAGCAATCCAATCGATATGAATGTTGCCGGGGAATATGTAATTCAATTCACTCATGATGGAAAAACTTACCAATATACGATTTTAGTCTCGGAAGGTGTTCTCGACCATATCGAAATTATATCCATGCCTGACAAGACAGTTTACTCGCATCGTCAAGGCATTGAAGATTTAGACTTGACCGGTGGAAAAGTACGCTTGGTTTTCACCGACGGGGCTACAACAATCGTTGATTTGACCAGATCGATGCTACCGGAAACCGAATCGGAAAACTGGAAGATTGGCGTTGTCGAATATACCGTAACTTACGAAGGAAAGACAACGGTACTTCCAATCACTTATCAAAACCAAGCCATTTCGGTATCCGAATTCTTAACGAAGACCAGCGGAACCTATGATGTTACCGGTATTATCATCGGTCCAATCAGTTCCTTCGGAGCTGCGGAATTGTTATTGAAAGATGCTGATACCATGGATATTATCGGTATTTTCAATACCGATATTGTCGGAAGGTACGATGCGATTTCGCTTGATACATCGATTGTCAATATCGGCGATAAAGTTATCCTTTCTCTTACTGTCGGTAAAGTCACCGCCGAAGGCGGAAGCAAAGAAAAAGTATATGCCAATGCCGAATCAAGACAAAAATTCCTTGACGGATTAATCATCGAATCATTGGGCAATCCGCTAAATCTCGATCTAAACCAAACGACAGTCACCGAAATTGCCACCCAAGAAGATTTGGTAGCATTCTTGAACAATGAAAACCGCTTCTACACTATTGTCAAATTAGTCAGACCAAAAGCGATTTCTTATAACAACAACTTCCGGATTTTCTTCGGCGATGACGTCAAGAACCTCGATACCCAAAAGGTTAACGGTTACAGTCCGTATATTGCCAAAACCAACAGCGATTTTTATATCGAAGGCGGTATGGCTCAATATTTCAACAATCCGACTTCGACCAGTTATTCCAATCCGATAACCACGGATTACGAAATTTATTGCTTATTCGTGGGCGGTAATACTTATTACCATGTCTTTGCGATTTTGGATGCATCATGGTTTGTACAAGGTGAATAGAAATGAGACGCTACCCTAAATTATTACTCTTTTTTCTAATAAGTATATCGTTCTTTATGTTAGTCGGCTGTAAAGGCGACGACGCACCAAACGATAACCCCGATCCAAACGGTCCGGGCGACGAAGGACCGGAAGAACCGGAAGAACCTGTGGAATTAAAAAAATATCTGATTCTCGATGAATTTGGCAATTACGGCGGAACAACCAATAAATCCCGTTACGGAGTCGGCGCTCCGTTAAACGGCGAATACGATCAGCCCGATTCCGTTTATTATCGGGTAAATGATTTCTATAATATGAAATCGACGGAAGACCGTACCATAATCCCTCACTTTGCCCCTTACCAACAAACAATGGCGGATTGCGGGGGACTTGCCTGTGCCTTGATGATTCTCAATTATTTCG
>DCTZ01000022.1 GCA_002329485.1 Caryophanales bacterium UBA1427
CAGATAAGGAGAGTCTAGTATTACCTACATCAACCATAACTAATCTTACACTTCCTACCCAAGGCGAAAATGGTTCAACAATCAGTTGGTCTTCAAGCCATCCTAGTGTAATAAGCGAAGCAGGTATAGTCAGTCAAGGAGAAAGTGACGTAACCGTCACTCTCCTTGCAACACTATCCTATGGTGGTGTGACAAGTACAAAAACATTTGATGTTTTTGTTCCGAAAAGAAACAATCATGCGCCGGGTGTGCAAAATGTAAGAGTTGAAAATAACATTTTAATTTGGGATGAAATCATTGACGCAACCTTCAATATATATGTTGACGGAGCATTGATAATCACGGTAAGTACCAACAGTGTTGATTTAAATATGTTGATTAGTACATATGGTATATATACCCTTGAAATAGAAACTCTGCCGTTTGGTTTATATGAGCTTCCGTCCGTGAGGGTTGAATATATATATGATTTTAATTTTGACTATTACGGTAATATTAGCGATGATTTGGTTGGCGAAGCGTTAAAACTTGAATTGAGAAAATTGTTAACAGAAACCCATACCAATATCAGATCGTATGAAAACTTAAAAGAAGATCTCCTTTATACCGATGCCAGTTTATATGACGAGGATAAGGTAGTGCTATTTTATAGCCGGCTTGAGATTGATGCGATGTGGGATGCCGATTATTGGAACCGCGAACATGTTTGGCCGAAATCGCTTGGTTGGTTTGGCGAAAGCGGAGCCGGTTCCGATTTGCATCACATTCGCCCGGCTGATCCATCCGTAAACGGTTCGAAAGGAAACAAAAAACTTGGGGAAGTCGAGAACGGCAATATAGTCTACATTAGCCTTATCAATGGCGGAGGAAACAGCGGTTGCGAGTACAATACAACCTACTTTGAACCAAATGATGAAGTAAAAGGCGATGTCGCAAGGATTATCTTCTATCTTTTTACCAGGTATCCACAAAGCAACACTTACGATTTCGAAAACGTAGCACAAAGTTTGGAAGTTTTGTTAACTTGGCACGAACAAGACCCGGTGGACGAATGGGAAATGCGCCGAAACAACCGCACTTATGAGATTCAAGGAAATAGAAATCCATTCATTGATCATCCTGAATATGCATTATTGATTTGGGGATAAAACCCACGAGGCAAACAAAAATGGTCGCTTTTAAAAGCGGCCATTTTCATTTGCCTGATATTTTTTAAAACGGAAACGGTGGATATATCGGAATAGGATATACTGGGAATGGTGGTATTGGTGGAACCGGTGTAACAACCGGCGGTCTTAGCAATGTTCCTGCTATCAACCCTCCCAGAAACGGCAAAGCACCGAATGTCGGGCCAAACGGTCTGCCAAACCCTGGGCGACCGAATGGGGGTCTACCGAAACCAGGTCTACCAAATCCGGGTCTACCAAATCCTGGTCCGACAAACCGATTTTGGTTATTTTGATATGAGTTAAATGTCATTATACTCCTCCTTTATTCTTTATCAATAGTATATGAAGAAGTTTTGTTTTAGCATAGATAAAGATATATATTTTCTTTTGTTTTTTTAAAAAATATATATTTCTATCCCGATAAAAACAAAACCCTCTATCGCTAGAGGGTTGGTACTTGGCAAAAGGTTGTTATGCTTCTGTTACTTGCGAACTTAAAACATCGAATCCAAGGTTGGAAATAGCATCGATGATTTTTTCTACCGAAGTAACGGAATCATCGAAAGTAACCTTTAATTTGCTTGAATTGAACATAACATTGACGCTGTCTTTATCGATGCCGTCAAGGGTTCTTACGGTTTTATCGATTTTTTGCATGCATGACGGGCATGTCAATGTTTCGAGTTGCAAAGTTGCTTTTTTCATTATATATATCTCCTTTCTAGAATATAGTTTTTTTAATTATTGACAAGGTTTGCTTTTTTTCTTTAATTTATACTTAAGGAGTCTCATTCCGTTTAGAATAACAAGCAAGATGCTTGCTTCGTGAACAAACATTCCGATTGACATATTCATCCATTCACTGAAGAAAACACTTAACAAAAGAACGATTACAACCCCGATAGCAAGCACAATATTTTGAACCATATTGTTTTTGGTTGCTTTGGCAAGTCCCAAAGCAAAAGGCAAGGATGACAGTTCCGAATTCATCAGGACAATATCCGATGTTTCGATGGCAACATCGGTTCCGCTTCCCATCGCAATACCGATATCGGCTTGGGCAAGCGAAGGACTGTCGTTGACTCCGTCACCGACAAAAGCAACTCGTTCGCCTTGTTTTTGCAATTTTTTAATATATGTGGCTTTATCTTGGGGCAGCATATTTCCGATGGCAATTTCGATACCCAATTCATTGGCAATTTTATCAACGGTACCTTGGTTGTCGCCGGATAAAAGAATCATTTTTTTAATTCCTTGTTTCTTTAGGCTATTTAAGTTTTCCAAAGTATTTGGACGAATGGCATCTCTGATTCCCAATAGTACTTCTATTTTACCATTAATCGCCATAATTACAAGCGAATTGCCCATTTCTTCAAAACGAGAGATATCTTTTTTGATTGATTCGTCAATTATGATATTTTCCTTTTCGATTAACTTAGTATTACCCACTACAATTTTATCATCATTGATATTGGCTACGATTCCTTGTCCTTTAATGACGGCAGTGTTGTTAATAGGCAAAGTTTCCATTGGCCCGATATATGTGGTAATGGCTTTGGCAAGGGGATGATCCGATTCTTTTTCGATGCTCGAAAGGTATTGCAAAGCTTTTTCTTTATTGTCTATATAATACTTTACATTCACAACCTGCGGTTTTCCGGAAGTCAGTGTTCCTGTTTTGTCAAAAACAATTGTTTTTGTTTTGCTGAAGAGTTGAATAACTTCGCTTCCTTTGAATAACACCCCGTGCTTTGCGCCGTTTCCTATCCCCGCAACATTCGATACCGGTACGCCTATTACGAGTGCTCCCGGGCAACCGAGGACCAGGATGGTTATGGCCTTGGGAATATCAAAAGTAAGCAAATAAACGATCAGGGCAAAAAGCAATACTCCCGGAGTATAGTATTTGGAAAAGCGGTCGATAAACCTTTCGGTTTTGGATTTGGCATCCTGTGCTTCTTCGACCAAAGCAATGATTTTGTTGAAAGTGGTATCTTCTCCGACTTTGCTTGCTTTTATTTGAATTGTCCCATTTTCGAGGATTGTCCCCGCAAATACTTCATCCCCAACCGTTTTGTGGGCCTGTTTTGATTCGCCGGTAATGGTTGCTTCATCCAAATAACCTTCACCGCTGATGATAATTCCGTCCACCGGAATTTTGGCGCCGGTTTTTACAAGTAAAATATCGTTTACTTTAACTTCCTCAACCGGTATTTCGACAAAGTCTTTCGATTCGGTCAGTTTAAGAGCGCTTTGTGGAGCCATTTGGGTTAGGGATTGGATGGCGGAGCGGGTTTTGTTTAAGGTTCTTTGTTCCAAAAAAGCACCGAACAAAAACAAGAAAGTGACGATGGCGGATTCGGCGTATTCTTGGATAATGAATGCACCGATGACTGCTACTGTAACCAGCACATCAATACTGATCAATTTGATTCTTAAGGATTGATATGCTTGGATGGCAATCGGCAATACACCGACAATTGAGGCAACAATCAAAGATGAGGTAAACAAAACTTCGCTTTGAAGCACCCATTTGGTAAAATAGGCAAAAACAATAAAACTAAACGAAACAAGCAGTAGTTGGTTTTTCTTTCGTAATATATATCTTATGCGGATCAACTCCTTTTATTATTCTGCGTTTACATTATACCATAACAAAACCAAAATATAATTGACCTGGGTCAAAAAATAAAAAAACTTTGAGTATGGTTTTTCTCCATGCATCAAAGTATTTGCTTACTTATTATGGCGTCCCGGAAGGGATTCGAACCCCCGACCGACGGTTTAGGAAACCGCTACTCTATCCAGCTGAGCTACCGGGACAATTCGCTAATTTTTTTAGGGGTAAATATATTATATCACATTTTTTTTGAATTGTGAACGTTTTTATGAAAATAATAGGAAATGCGTTTTTTTGATAAAATAAAAGAAATGTGGACAAAATATAGCGAAAAAAAGTTTTATTATATAATTGTAAAATTATGCTATTTATAGTATAATGTTGATGTTCAAGAGAACAAATATTAGGAGGGAAAGAAATGAAAAAAACTTTAATGTTTTTCTTAGTTGTGGTAATCTCTGCGCTAGCTCTTATCGGTTGCCAAACTAAAACTTATGAGATTGCGCTAATTACCGACAAAGGTGACATCGATGACAAATCGTTTAACCAAGGTTCATGGGAAGGCGTAAAAGCTTTTGCCGAAGAAAGAGGTATCTCCCACAAGTACTATCGTCCGGCTGAAGTCACCGATGACGCATACCTAGCTGCAATTGACCTTGCCGTTAAAGGTGGCGCAAAAGTTATCGTAACTCCGGGTTACTTATTTACAAACGCAGTTAACCAAGCTCAAAAGAAACATCCAACTGTCAAGTTCATTATTCTTGACGCAAGCCCAGCTGATGCAGAAGGCGGAACAATCGAAAGCAACGTTTATTCGATTTTCTATAAAGAAGAACAAGCTGGTTTCTTAGCTGGATATGCAGCTGTTCACGAAGGTTTCCGTAAACTTGCATTCCTTGGCGGTATGGCAGTTCCGGCCGTTAAGAGATTCGGTTTAGGCTTTGTTGTCGGTGCTGGTTTTGCTGCTGAAGAATTAGGTATTGATAAGATTCAGATGGAATACTTCCATTCTGACGGTTTCGCAGCTACTCCTGATATCCAAGCTAAAGCTGCCGGTTGGTATGCAGCAGGCACAGAAGTTATCTTTGCATGCGGCGGCTCGATCGGACAATCTGCCATGGCAGCAGCTGAAGCAATCGAAGGCAAGAAAGTTATCGGTGTTGACGTAAACCAAAAAGGCGATTCTCCGACAGTTATTACTTCTGCTATGAAAGGTCTCGGCGCTTCCGTTCAATATGCCTTAGGTAAATACTACGACGGCAAATGGGACGAAATCGGCGGTACATCGGTAAGCCTCGGTATCGACCAAGGTGGTGTCGGATTACCGGATGACTTTGAACGTTTCGAAAACTTCACCCAAGCTCAATACAACGAAATCGTTGCCAAATTAATCAGCGGCGAAGTAACAATCGATGTTGTATCCACTCAAGAAACAGTTGAAGAATACATCGAATACGTTGAAAATCTACACGCAAAAGTTAATGTAATTTATCACGAATAATCATCAGCATTTAATTATTAAGAATCAAAAAAAGAATAAGAAAGGAGTTCTTCCTTTCTTATTCTTCTATTAGTTGAAAGTAGGTGAGTCGCTTTGACTTATGTCATAGAAATGGAAAACATCACAAAAATTTTTCCGGGCATTATTGCCAACGATAAAATCACCTTGCAATTGAAAAAAGGCGAAATCCATGCTTTGCTTGGCGAAAACGGTGCCGGTAAATCGACTTTGATGAGCGTTTTGTTCGGTCTTTATACCCCGGAAGAAGGCGTCATCAAGAAAAACGGTCAGGTAGTGACAATCCACAACCCCAATGACGCCAACGCCTTGGGGATCGGGATGGTGCACCAACATTTCAAATTGGTGGAAAACTTTACGGTTTTGGACAATATCATCTTGGGTGCGGAACCCCAAAAAGGTTTATTCATCAACCGCGGAGAAGCGCGCAAAAAAATAATGGCGCTAAGCGAGCAGTACAAGTTGGCGATTGACCCCGATGTTACGGTGGAAAATATCTCTGTCGGTATGCAACAAAGAGTCGAAATATTGAAAATGCTTTTCCGGGAAAACGAGATCCTGATTTTCGATGAACCGACGGCGGTTCTTACCCCGCAGGAAATCGACGAACTGATGCAAATTATGCGCAACCTTGTCAAAGAAGGCAAATCGATTCTCTTCATTACTCATAAACTGAACGAAATCATGGCGGTAGCCGATACCTGCACGGTTTTAAGGAAAGGCAAAAAAGTCGGTTCCGTCAAAATCAGCGAAACAACCAAAGAAGAATTGTCGCGCATGATGGTCGGTCGGGTTGTCGAATTTACCTACGACAAAAAACCGGTCAATCCCGGAAAGGTCGTATTCGAAACAGAAGGTTTGACCGTTGTCTCGGAATTAAGCAAAAAGAAACTGGTGGATGATGTGTCTTTCCAGATTCGGGAAGGCGAAATCGTCTGTATCGCCGGTATCGAAGGAAACGGCCAATCGGAACTCGTTTACGCGATATCCGGTTTGATTAAACCCCAAAGCGGAACCATCAGGCTGAAGGGTGAGGATATTACCCACAAATCAATCCGTTACCGAAACGATTTGGGCATCAGCCATATTCCGGAAGACCGCCATAAACACGGTTTGATTCTGGACTATAATCTGGCCTACAATCTGATTTTGAAAAAATACCATACTTCCCAATTTCATAAATGGGGTTTCCTGAAAAAAGACGATATCACAAACTATGCCAACGACTTGATCGGTTTATTCGATATCCGAAGCGGCCAGGGAGCCGCAACCAAAGTCCGCAGTATGTCCGGCGGCAACCAACAAAAAGCGATTGTGGCAAGAGAACTAAGCCTCGACAGTCCGCTGCTTCTTGCGGTGCAGCCGACCCGCGGTTTGGACGTCGGCGCAATCGAATACATTCATAAAGCGATGCTCAGGGAACGCGACAAAGGCCGTGCGGTTTTACTGGTCTCGTTGGAACTCGACGAAGTCTTTGCCATCAGCGACAGAATCCTGGTAATCTACGAAGGAAAAATTGTCAAAGAGCTGGATCCGAAAACCACAACCCACGAAGAAATCGGCTTATACATGGCCGGAGTTCATAAGGGGGATCATCATGAGCAGTAATCAAACCAATGTATTCAAATCCTGGTGGGGCAAAATCCGCAAATCCCAGGCTTACAATGATGTTGTCTCTTTAATGATTGCGGTCGGAGCGGGGCTTGTTTTCGGTTTTATCATTTTGCTTGTCTCCAATCCGTCCGATGCCATCGGGGGATTCCTGACGGTGCTTGCGGGGGGATTCTCGGGAGGAAGCCAGGGAATCGGCGATATCTTCTATTATGCAACACCGATTCTTTTGACGGGTCTGTCTGTCGGGTTCGCTTTCAAAACCGGTCTGTTCAATATCGGTGCTGCCGGTCAATATATGATTGCCCAATATGCCACCATTTATGTAATCTTTGCCTGGACTTGGATTCCTTCGGGCATGCAGTGGATGGTGGGCCTGTTGGTCGCCCTTATCGTGGGCGGAATTTGGGGAGCCATCCCGGGCTTGTTTAAAGCCTACTTAAATGTCAACGAGGTTATCACTTCGATAATGTTTAACTATATCGGTTTGTATTTGGTCAATATTATGATTAAGTCGGGTCCGGCTTTCGACTTATACAAGTCAGAAACCAAACCGTTGCCCGCTTCGTCCAACATTCCGAAACTCGGGTTAAACCAAATATTCTCCGGTTCCAGCGTTAACGGCGGTATTGTGATAGCCATTATTGCGGCGATTGTCATATATATAATTCTCAACAAAACAACTTTCGGTTACGAACTGAAAGCCTGCGGTTTCAACCGTCACGCCAGCAAATACGCCGGCATCAACGACAAACGCAATATTTTGTTGTCGATGGCGATTGCGGGGGCCTTGGCGGGACTCGGAGGCGGACTTGCCATTTTGGCCGGTTCCGGAAACAAAATGGCCACCGGGGAAACTTTGGACCCGAACGGTTTCAAAGGAATTCCGGTTGCGCTTTTAGGACTATCCAATCCGATCGGAATCATTTTCTCGGCACTGTTCATTTCGTATATCGAACGGGGCGGATATTACATGCAGATGTATGAATTCGTTCCGGAAGTTATCGATATCATGGTTGCCATGATTATCTACCTGAGTGCATTCTCGCTCATGTTCAGATTGATGATTGAGCGGTGGAATACCAAAAAACGCGCTCGCCTGGTTGAGGAAGCCCAGGAGGAGGTGGAAGCATGAGTTCAATCTATTTGCTCGTTCAACAAACGATGTTCTTTTCCATTCCGCTATTGATTGTGGCTCTCGGCGCCATGTTCGCCGAAAAGAGCGGTGTCATCAATATTGCGCTGGAAGGTATCATGGTTATCGGTGCTTTCTTCGGCGCACTTTTCTTAAATCTTGTGGGCCAGAAAATGAACATCAATCCGCAGCTTTTGCTTTTGATTACCATTTTGGTGTCCGTCGCAAGCGGTATGTTGATTGCTTCGCTTCTCGCCTTTGCTTCCATCAACATGAAAGCCGACCAAACCATTGGCGGTACGGCCTTAAACCTTTTGGCGCCGGCCTTGGTTGTCTATATTGCCCGGATGATTTACAATGTCAAACAGGTTCCGGTTCTCAATAAGTTTAGAATAGCCAAAGTACCGCTTTTGGGCGACATACCGGTGATTGGCAACCTATTCTTCCAAAATACCTATATTACGACATATCTCGGTATTTTGATTTTGATCGCCTCGATTATCGTCTTATACAAAACCCGTTTCGGGTTAAGACTATCGGCCTGCGGCGAACACCCTCAGGCAGCCGAATCCGTCGGTGTCAACGTCTACAAAATGCGTTGGGCGGGCGTCTTGATTTCCGGAGCTTTGGGAGGACTGGGAGGATTGATTTACGTCATTCCGACCATGGTAAGTTTCAGCGGAACGGTTGAAGGTTACGGATTCTTGGCCTTGGCGGTTATGATTTTCGGTCAATGGAAACCAAAGCGAATTCTGTTTGCGGCGTTTTTCTTTGGCTTCTTCAAAACCATCTCCGCAATGTACTCCAGCATTCCGCTCATCAAGGATATCAATATCCCGCATGCCTCATATATATATAAGATGCTGCCTTACATCGCAACCATGTTTGTGCTTGCCTTTACCTCGAGGAAATCCCGGGCTCCGAAAGCCGAAGGTATTCCTTACGACAAAGGCGCAAGATAATTTACTTAAACAAAATCCAAAGGATAGGTTTAGACCTCGGTCTGGACCTGTCCTTTTTTGATTTTAAAACATTTGATTTGCAAAAGCATTATTTTTTCATTATAATAGAAAAAAGGAAAGTGATTGAAGATGGGTTATGAGTTGTTAATCAAACTTTGCGATTGTTCGGAGCCCGTGGAAAGAACGGTTCTGGTACCGAACAATATTACTTTCAAACGTTTGGCGGACATCATCAATTTGGTCTTCGGTTGGAACAATAATCCCCATCATTCTTTTGTGTTTCTTGATCAGCCGAAGATAATCACAAGCAGCGAGGATCAATATCGTAAGATAAAAGAAGCCAATGCTTTAGGTCAAAGTAAACCGAAGTGTTCGGTCAGCCGTTCCCAAAGCATCATCATCGACCGATATTTCGAAGAACCCCACCGAATCCGTTATTATTACGGGGAAAACCCGGTTTGGGAACACGATCTCGAAGTAATCGCGGTCCGCGAAGACTACCTCGAGTTATATCCGAAATTATTGGATTTTACCGGAGAGAATGTTTGTTGCGAAGCAAAAGGCGTGACTTATTTCAACGAACTGACATATTATAAACAAAATAAGATTGAAAACGAGGATTTTAAAGAACTAAAAGCGCAACCCCCGATGAACCTCAATTTGGTTAATATCTATTTGCAAGCCGGTTTTATCAGGCGTGTGTTAAAAGAAAAAAAGAAGGAGAAAGAAATATGATTTATCAAAATTTAACCCAATTGGTCGGAAATACACCCGTCGTCTTATTCGAAGGGTTGTATCTGAAATTGGAATATTATAACCCTACCGGATCCGTCAAGGACCGTCCGATGTATTTTATGATTAAAGATCTGGAAGACCGGGGCATCATCAAAAAAGGCGAAACCCTGGTCGAAGCAACCAGCGGAAATATGGGTATTGCCATGGCCTTCTTGGCCAGTGTAATGGGCTACAAAGCCGTCCTTGTGATGCCCGAATCGATGAGCGTGGAACGAATCAGTCTCATGGAAGCATACGGCGCAAAAGTTTTTCTCACCTCCGCTTCCGGCGGAATGAAAGAATCAATCGCCAAAGCCCAGGAAATGGGCACCCGGCCGGGATACCATTATCTCGACCAATTCCATAACATCCAAAACGTGAATGCCCACAAACAAACTACCGCCCAAGAAATCATGAAAGATTTCGCTGATTTGGATTTCATTGTTTCCGGAATCGGAACCTCGGGAACGATTATGGGGCTCGCGGAAGTGTTGAAACCGCACTATCCAAACCTCAAAATGATTGGCGTCGAACCTAAGGAATCGGCGGTCCTTACCGCCAATACTCCGGGACGCCATCGCATCCAGGGAATCGGGGCCGGTTTTGTTCCGCCTTTACTGAAAAGAGAATTAATCGATTGGGTGGAAGTGGTCGCTTCGGACGATGCGGTCAGCGAAATGGAAAAGCTTTGGAAAAAGGGTTTATACGTGGGAATTTCCAGCGCCTGCGCGGTGATTGCGGGACGGAGAATTAAGGAAAAATATCCCGACTCAAAAATCCTGGTAATCATTCCCGACCACGGCTTTAAATACATGAGCGTGGTAACGCATGATTAAATACATCAAATCGATAAAAGAAAGAGATCCAGCGGCCAGACACTTTCTGCAGATCATCCTCCTTTATCCGGGGGTGCATGCATTGTTCTGGTATCGCATCGCGCATTTCTTCTTTAAAATCAAACTCAAACTGCTTGCCGAGATGATATCGATGATTGTGCGTTTCTTTACGCAAATCGAGATTCATCCCGGAGCCACAATCGGCAAGCGCCTGTTTATCGACCACGGAAGCGGCGTGGTAATCGGCGAAACCGCGATTATCGGCGATGACGTCACGATTTATCAGGGAGTTACCCTTGGATCCAATACCTCGAAAAAAGGCAAACGCCATCCAACCATCGGCAACCGCGTCATGATTGGCGCGGGAGCCAAAATCATCGGGGATATCCATATCGGAGACGATGCGAAAATCGGAGCGGGAAGCGTGGTTGTAAACGATGTTCCCCCTCAGGGAATCGCTATCGGTCCGAAGGCGCAAATTCTCGTCAAGAACAAACCGGAAGATTTAGTGAATATGCCAAAATAAGAATGGTTTTTGTAATGGGTCGTTACAAAAACCGTTTTTTTATTAAAAAAACTATTATCAATTTACGGTCATTGCTATAATCTAAAAGGAAAATGGGAGGAGATTGATAATGAGTAGAACAATTAAAGGGATTTTGCTTTTTTTGAATGTCGGAACTTTAGCGAAATCTTCATTCCAAAGAGTGTAACTTGCATCGGAACAGAAACTTTCGAACATTGTTTTAACCTTACTATCTATGCGGAGGGGGAATTAATGCCGGAAGGATGGGACCCAAAATGGAATATAAACCAAATTTCGGTTGTTTGGGGATATGAACCGACAAATTAGCTAAGGTTAAAAATGCTTTGGGTTGTTAAATCAAAATCCATCTTTTTTGTTTAAGACTTTTTTCTTGCATAAAAAAGCCAAATGTGATAAAATTATTAACTGTCTAGGGCTATCGCCAAGCGGTAAGGCAACGGATTCTGACTCCGTCATCCGAAGGTTCGAATCCTTCTAGCCCTACCATTTTTTTATCTAAAAAACATATATATTAATATTAATTATATTGAGGTAAGATAATGAGTTTTAAAATCGGCAATGTCAATATTTCCAATAATTTGGTATTGGCACCAATGGCCGGAGTAACCAACGAAGCGTTCCGGATCCTTTGCAAAGAAATGGGTGCGGGACTGGTGGTTGCGGAGATGGTGAGCGATAAGGGTTTGACTTATCAAAACCAGAGGACCCAGGCGATGATTCAGGTATCGGACGAAGAACATCCGATTGCGATGCAGGTTTTCGGCAGCAGTTACGAAACCATTACCGAAGCGGCACTGCTAATTCAGGCTCATTCGAAAGCCGATATCATCGATGTCAACATGGGCTGTCCAGTGCCCAAAGTGGTCAACAAAGGAGCGGGATCGGCACTGCTTAAAACCCCTCAAAAAGTCTACGACATCGTGAAAAGTTTAAAGGATAATATCAGTCTGCCGATAACCGTCAAAATCCGGGCCGGTTGGGACAGTCAATCGATCAACTGCGACGAAGTGGCGCGGATGGCTTCAAAAGCCGGAGCGGATGCGATTACGATTCACGGCCGCACGAGAGCCCAGCTTTACCGGGGCGAAGCAAATCTGGAATATATCAAAATGGTGCGCGAAGCAACCGACATCCCGGTCATCGGAAACGGCGACATCAAAACCGTTAAGGATGCGGTTAGGATGTTGGAAGAAACCAAAGTCGACGCGGTAATGATCGGTCGGGGTGCTTTGGGAAACCCTTGGCTTTTCCGCGATATCGACCGCCATTTAAAGGGTTTGGACCCCCTAGGGGAACCGACACCCGAAGAAATCGTTGCCAAGATTTTGGAACATGCCCAAAAGCTGACGGCTTTAAAAGGCGAACGCATTGCGATAATCGAAATGCGCGGGCATCTCGGACCTTATTTTCGGAAACTCCCTTACTCCAAACCGTTTCGTCCGGGTCTGGTAAGTATCAAAACTTACCGGGAACTGGAAACTTTATGTTGCAATTATCTGAATTCTCTCAACAGTTTCAAAAAGAATTAAAAATAGACACGGAATAACCGAGATAGGTTTAACCGTGTCTTTTTTAGTCTAAAGACCGCTTTAAAAAAATATACTGAAATAGATATATTAAGCAAAAGGATGGTTATAAACTGATGAAAAGAAAAGTGTTGTTTGTGCTGATTGGCTTGTTTGGTTTGGTGATTCTTTGTTCCTGCAAACAAAAACCTGCTTCGAGGCTTCTTGCCATCGGGAAAGTGGATATCGTAACTTGCACCGGGGACGATTTTTATGTGTCGCTGAAACTTATTTCACGCGAACTTTACGAAAACATCACGGTTGTCGCAACCGATGCTTCCGTGGAATATCGCTCTTCGGTAAGCGATGCCAAAAAGGTGATACTGGATGAAACGAAAGAAGAAGTTTATTCCTATTCAGTCAAGCTGCAGTTTTTGGAACCCGCGGTGATGAAAAAAATCACTCTGCAACTCGATGAGGTGATTGCGGACTTCGGGGTGGGAATCGTGGAAACGGTGTTTTTGAACCAATCCTTAACTCCGGCTTCCAAAAACGAAAGCGAACATTTGGAAGTCTTTCGGCTTCAGGATTATTTGAGCGTCGATGCTTTCGTCAAGCCTTCCCAAATTACTTTGAAAGTAAAGAATCAGACTTTGAATGTTATTAAAATTAAGGATATCGCGTTGGCGACCCGTCCCAAAAATGTGAAGGTTCGGCTTGTCAAAGTTCTTAAACAAGATCCGACCCTGGTCAGCAAAGATGCCAAAGATTATGCGTATATATATTTCGAAAACACCTGCGAAGACATTATGACCACTTCTATAATCCTCCAAATCGATTACGAATACCTGGGCGAAACATTTGTGAAGTATCTGCCGGTAGAATTCGGTTATACCGACCTCCTGCACGAAAGCAGTATATTGGGTGCTACGGTTACCGAAAAAGCCTTGATTTCAGGTGTTGTCCGTGCCGAAAATCCTCATTAGTTTATTTGTTGCATATATATGCCTGATAAGCCTATCGGCTTGCGGAAGAGTTAGCGAAGAAAACTTTGTGGGCATTGCCAAGGTTGATATCATCAGCGATTTGGCCAAAGAACATTGCTATCTGGAACTGGATGTTTATTCGGGAAAAAATATAAACAATATCGATTTGGTGCCGAATCTGAAAATCGGTAAAGCCGCCAAAGAGCGATACGATATAAAATTAAATACAAAAGAAAAACAGGTTGACGGGTTTTTGCACCGCTTCCGAATTCATTTCGTTTTGGATGCTTTCTCGCTGACCAAACTGTCCTTTAAGGTTAATGCCAAGGTATATGCCTGGCCGATCGGCCGGTTTAGCTGCGAAGAATATAAATCGACCACCGATTTGATTCCGGCGGACGTTATTGTATCAGGTATTAAAGAAGACGAGTATTCCTTAAGCATTCAGGTGCTGAACAAACTGGAACGGTCACTGTTTCTTTCCGACATGGACAGAATATCTATTCCCAAAAGCCATGAACTGGTTTTGACCGACATCCCTTCAGCCAAAGCTTTGATTTATCCCGACAACATCAAAACCTACTCCAATCTGAAACTGAAGTTCGGCGAAAAGTATTATCAGGTGGAAGGTTTGATAAAACTTTGTTTCGTGACCAATCTGCGCCAAGAATATATCTACGCTTCCTATTATGTAAACCGCTCTCCTTCCATCGAATACTTGCAAACCCAGGGCATAGACATCGGTTCGCTCGAAGAAGTTTCCGTTTAAGACTGGGTTTTATATATATAAAAAGCAGGATTTTTTCCTGCTTTTTCAATAGATGATAAGATCGTGATAGAGGGCTTTGATTCGCGGGGTCAGTTTGGCTTCCACAAAAATGCCTTCTTCCTTATATTCCGTTTTCAGTACTTCCGTCTTTTCCATCAAATGGGAGTAGATTTCGCCGCTGTTGTACGGAATCAGCAACCTGTGGGTTTCCAAGTGGGAAAACAGAAACTCATCGATCCGCTTCAGCAATTCTTCCAAACCGTAAGATGTTGTGGCTGACAGAAACAATGCGTCCTTGAATTGGTAACTGATCAGTTCAGGGCTCTTGACGAGATCGTATTTATTGAACACATAGATGGTCGGGATGGAACTTGCGCCCAATTCGGCCAAAACGTTTTGGGTGGTTTCGATTTGCAGATTCATGAACGGGCTGCTCGCATCGATGATGTGGACAATCAAATCCGCTTCCTTGATTTCTTCCAGCGTAGATTTAAAAGATTCGATTAAATGGTGCGGCAGCTTCGAGACAAAACCGACGGTATCGGTAATCAGAAATTCATGATTGTTAAAAAGTTTCACCAGTCTTGTAGTCGTATCTAAAGTGGCAAAAAGCATATCCTGGGCAAAGAGGGTTTTGGATGCGTCTTTGTTGCAATAGTTCAGAATGGCATTAATGGTGGACGATTTCCCCGCATTCGTATAACCGACGACCGATACAATCGGAATGTTGTTGACATGACGGAGTTTCCGGGCGTTTTCCCGGGATTTCGTGATGGCTTTCAGTTCTTCGGTTGCCTTGGAAATCCGGCGTTCGATGTGTCTGCGGTCGAGTTCCAGCTTGGTTTCCCCGAGACCTCTTCGCGCTCCGCCTCCCCCGGCGCCCCCTCCTGCGGTCCGGGACAAATAACTTCTTAATCCGACCAAACGGGGAAGCGAATATTTGAGTTTGGCTATTTCAACCTGCAAAACCGAAGCCTTGGACCGGGCCCGGGAAGCAAAGATTTCCAGAATTACCATCGTTCGGTCAATGACTTCGATGTGGTCGCCCAGAATTTCCGAAATGTTTTTTATTTGGCTGGGGGAAAGCTCGTCGTTGAAAATAACGTAATCCGCTTCCAAAGCGCTTGCTATTGTCTTCAGTTCGTTAAGTTTTCCGCTTCCGATATAAGTACCGGGGACAATCGCATTTAAGTTTTGCGTGACGGTATCCACAACTTCGATATTGGAGGCAAAACAAAGGTTCTTCAGTTCTTCGAGCTGATAGTAAAAGAGTTCGTCGTCGCCCAAATTGAGGCTGACGATGACGGCTTTTTTCGGTTCCGAAAAAATTGATGTTTCGTTGAATTGTTTCATACTGATACCTCGCATTAGATATAGTATAGCATATTTTGCGAGAAATTATCGATAAATCGATTATTCGAAAAAAGTTTTGCTTCTTCATTTTGTCAATTACCGGTTAAAAAACGCATATACTTGTAATGACCACAGGAGGGCACACTATGTTAGATAATTTCAGCCGCCAAGCCATCCAGATTATCGAAGATGCCAAAAAAATCGCCATAGCCTGGGAAAGCCCGCTCGTCGGAACCGAACATCTGTTATTAGCCATGTACGAAATGCGGGATACGATTTGCCGGTTTCTGCTTGAGGACCGGTTAATCGAAGAAGCCGAGCTGCGGGCGGTTTTGGAAGAAATGATTGTCTTAAGAAAAAAAGAACACAAAGAGATTCTTTATACCAAGAAGTTTCAGGAAGTCATTTACAACGCCAAGGAACTGGCCATTTTGCTAAAAAGCGAATACGTGTTCGACGAGCATTTGTTTTACTCGCTGTTAAAAGAAGAGTCGACCGTAGCCAAAGACGTCCTGGAACGGCTGGGAGTAAATATTCCGGAAATGTTGAAAGATATCGAAGATATCTTCGGGTTCAAAAACGAACCGGCGGAACCGTTTCCCTTTTTGACCAATTTATCCACCGTCAGTCGGCCGCACGACTTTGTCCAACGGGGTAACCATATCGAGCGGATAAAGATCATTATGAACAAAAAACAAAAAAACAATCCAATGTTGATTGGAAACGCCGGAGTCGGCAAAACCGCAATCATCGAATCGCTGGCCAGGGATTTGCCCAACGAAACGATTTACCGCCTGGATTTGGGCGGAATTCTGGCGGGTACCAAATACCGAGGCGAACTCGAAGAAAAGATTGTCAAGGCGATGGAATTCATCAAAGAAAACAAAGCGATTCTTTTCATCGACGAAATTCACAATATCGTGGGGGCCGGATCCAACGAGGGTTCGCTCGATATCGCCAATATCTTAAAGCCTTACCTCGCCCGTCCCGACATCCGCTGCATCGGTTCGACCACCCTCGAAGAATATTACCGCCATATCGAAAAAGACAAGGCACTTCTGAGAAGATTTCAGAATATCTATGTCGACGAACCGACCGTCGAGGAAACCAAAACAATTCTGAAAGGCATCAAACATTTCTACGAAGATTACCATGAAGTGGTTTTTTCGGATGCGGATATCGACCAGATTGTTATGGGGTGCGAAATGTATCTGCCGAATCGGGCTTTTCCCGACAAAGCCATCGATGTGCTCGACGAAGCGGGTGCAAGACTGAAAAACGGCGACGAATTCCGCAAGGGAGTCGTCATCGACCAAGTCATCAAGGACATGAGCGGACTGGGTTCCGTTACCCTGGAAGAATTAAAAAATATGCCTTTGCATTACGAAGAACTACGCCCCTTTTACGTACGGTTTTTGAGCGGCTTTTCCACGAAAAGCAATATCGCGAAAATTCTTGCGGGGAGAAACTTTTCGCTGGAAAAACTGAAAGAGGATTTATATGCGGTTTTCGGTTTTAAGGAGGAAATGTTGCTGCAGATCAATTTGGATCACTACCACGATACGGCGACCATCAACAACCTAATCGGTTCGTCCAAAGGATATGTGGGGTACGAAAGCGGGGGGATTCTGACCGAACATCTGCTGAAATATCCATTATCTTTGATCTTTTTGGACTGTTTCGGCCAGGCCCACCCGAGCGTCAAAAGCTATCTGAAAAAACTTTTCAGTCTTCCTTTTGTCATCGACAACAAGGGAAGAAAAGTATCGCTACGCAATTCGGTCTTCGTAATTAAGGATTTCGAACAAAAAAGAAGCCCGATCGGGCTCATAAGAGAGGAAATAATCGCTAATTCAAAAGCGAAAAAAGCAAACGGGTTTAACCCCGAAATGCTTGATTTTGGGGAATTTGATGCCATGCTTTCGGAAAGCGGCGCGATTTCCCTGTCAAGCGAAAAACGCTTGGAACGCTTTATGCCGCTATTAAACCGCTTGAGAATCGAACTCGTATTGGGGGATAATCCCCAAACGGATGACGATTTGGAAAAGGTTGTTTCGGAAATTCTTTTACAGGGGCAGGGACGATACCGGCTGTTTTATCGAAACGGCAAGTACCAATTCGAAAAAACAGCCTAAATTCAGGACCGCTTTTTCGGTTTCGAAAAAGCGGCTTTTTATTAGGGGGAATTTTATGGCTTGGTTTTTTATTCATTTTTGCTCATTTATTCTTGCTCTCATGGTATAATATGATAAAAAGTGGTGATGGTATGAAGATGCTAAAGGAAAATTCGTATCGTTTGATGTCAAGCAACAAACATCTGTTGAACATCTTGGAAGAAAATTATTTTATCGAACTTGGCGTTGTCAACATCCACTTGTTGGGCAAACTGTTGGCGGGCCAGGTGCTTGATTTGAACGGTTTTTTGGACAGCCAGATTACCCCGGAAGGGATTGGGAAAATTACCGATTCGCCGGAAAGCGACGCGTCGTTTCAGATAATTTATCTTTTGCATTTGCGTCAGCGCAGTTCCAGTTACAAGCTGTTTCTGACCTGCGGGGTTATCCGTTATCTCGACGAACAGAATCAGGAAATCTACGCTCCGGTAATTTTGATTCCGATTGAAATCGACATCGAAAGCAAAAAAATCGTCAAAACCAGCGATGCCTTCGTCAACTATTTGTTGGTTCGGCGTTTAACCAGCGAAAACGCGCCGATTTCCATCAATTCCGACAATATCACCACCGTCGACCAGGTCGACCGAATCGGGATGGACTTAGCCAAAAAAACCAACACCCACTATTCTTTGGAAAATTACATCACTTTCGGAAAAATCGAATACAAAGACTTTACGATTTCGCGGGATTTTTTCGATACGAATCGCTCGATATATGATTTGAAACCGCACGAACTCTATAAAGAGTATTTTGCCAATATCACCAGTATCATTCCGACCAATATCTACCAAAAGCATATTCTGCTCAGGGCAAGACAGGGGGCCAATTTCGGGGTCGAAGGAAAACTCGGTTCCGGAAAAACCCATACGATCATGAACATTATCACCGACTTTTTGGCGCGGGGAAAACGCGTTTTGTACGTCAACCACGATATCGATAATATCTGGGATGTCGAACGCAATTTCAAGATGATCGGCTTAAGCGGATTTGTCTTCAATTTGGTCAACTTTTACGAACAGACGGCGCTTCCGGAGACGCAGGTAATCGATAACATTCCGGAATATCTGGACTATTCGTTAATCGACAAAGTCACCCAATACGAGGCAACCATGGAAGAAAAAATCCACGGTTTTCCGTATCAGTTTTTGCTTGAACAGCTGGCGATTATCAAAAACACGACACAGGCCGAACCGATTGTCATCGAAGAATTCCTGGAACGTTTCGAAATCGAAAAGATATCAGGAATTCTGGACGAAGTGGAAGCCTGCTTAAACAAAGTCGACCCGTACGTAAACAACGTCTGGCGTAACATCGAACCTTATTACAACACGCTGCACATTCCGGACATTGCCAAACACGCCAAAAAAATGGAAGAAATGCTCGGGGAAATCAATGTCGCCGCAAAACGGTTCACGTCCAAATACGGCTTGTATCTGCCTGATTGCATGCGCAGTTTCCACCAGCTCATTACTTCGCTATCTACCTTTTTGGTCACTCCGCCGCCGCTATGCTGGTCGGACTCCTTTAAGTTTGACGATGCCCATCAGGCGGTAATCACCATCAGCGTTTGGCAGGAATCCCAATACGAATTATCGCAGTATTATCAGCTCTACATCAATTCCAGTTACGAAATCGGCACCGTCAGCAAAATCGTGGAGGAATTGTACGATAAATTTTACACGAAGCACGACGCGCTTTATCTGAACCGCCTGCTTTCGAAATCCACGAATTTGGAAGAGCTTGTTTCGTCCATCGATGTCCATCGCACGAGTTTCAACGAAATTTGCGATAAAATCACGGGCTATATCGATGCACCGAAACTTCCTCCTAATATCTACGGCTTCTTCAAAAAACTCGAACGCTATCTTTCGGACAACGTGATTCCGGCCAATTGGTACGAAATCAGCGTTTCCGGCGATTTCGATTCGTTTGAGCGGAAAGGCCGCAACCTCCTTAGAAGACTTCAAAAACTGAAAAGCGCCATCGGGGAATACTTCATCAATCCCGAAGGTCTGACTTTTGCTTTGGTCAATGCCAACAGTTCCGGCAAAAGGCTGAACCGGATGGTAAAGACCCGTCTTACGCCCGAAGCCAAAAAGAACAAAGCCCTCTCCACCGTTGTGGGCTTGGTCCAACAATATTTCAATATCGCCCAAAGCTTAAACAGCCATTTGGGTTACGACTTTTCCGGAGTGGCCGAAGAAATGTGGGAAAACGCGGTGCACTTTTTCGACTTTGTCAAAGGCCTGCCGGAAAAAGAACGTTCGATTTACAACGCTTTGATTGCAAGCAAAAAGGACAACCTGTACACGGAAATTCTGCCTTTGGTGAGCAGTTTCAACCAGGAAGTAAATATTCTGCAGGAATATTTCAAACAGCTGAAATCTTTCCGGATTGTCATCCCGCAGACGGATTTAACCCAACAGCTTGAAATCTATCAGCCTTGGGAAACTTACTTTCTAAAAGTCATCGGTTTGCGTCAAAACATTTATCAGATTTTCAGTAAAACAAGCGATGTAACGCTGAATGATCTGTTGGAACTGATGAACAGAGACCAGGATTTGATCGATCTCGAACAGACGGTCGAAAGCAGAAGAGACCAATACAACAGCCTGCTCGGGGAACTCTACCGCGGACTCGACACCAACTGCGTCAATGTCTCGAAACTGATCGACCATTTCGACGATTTCTCTGCCCGGGTCATCGCTCCGGAGCAGCTTCAGGAACTTTTGTCTTCCAAAAAGATGAAGGAAATGACCAATGAGTATTTCCAATTGGAAGGACTTTACCGGAACTGGCTGGAAACCTACCGCCAATTCTCCCGGTATTTCCGCGGTGGTTTGTCCCAATTCCACGATATTCCGCTCGACCAAACCCTAGAACTCATCAAATCCTATACCTCCAAAATCACCCAGATGGAACCGATGTTCATCGTCATGGAACATCTGCGCACACTCGAAGATTACGGTTTGCACGATCTGGTGGATGGCATTAAGAAATCGCTCTACCACAAAGGAATCAAAACGCGCTTTTTGCTTTCCTGCTATCTAAAACTCAAACAGGAGTTCGAGAAAAAAACAAACGTAATCTCCAAACAGGAAATCCTGAAGTATTTGTCGGAATTGACGGAACTCGAAAAAAATTACTGCGCGAAGAATTTGTCTTCGCTTCAGAAGGAAGCGGCTCTCCAATATCCGAAAGTACGCAACAAATTGGACAATATACCGTTCCATCAGCACCAAAAACAAATCGAAGCGGGCGAACGGTTCAAACTTCTGTATTTGGCCGATATCGATATTTTCAACAGCCCGATTGATCTGAAAGTTTTTGACTTGGTCATCGTGGACGACGCGCACCTTTCGAGCGCGCACAAATACAATCGCATCAGCGAATGCAACCAGGTTATCGTCTTCGGTGATACCAGTTTCCGCAGTTCCATTTCGAATACGCTGATGAAACGGATCGACAAAGGCTCATTATCGTATCTGCCTTACCGGTATGTCAAGGTGAGCACCAGATTCCAAAACAACTGGAATGTTAGAAACCAATATATTTACGAGTTCTCGCCGCTAATCGAAGTCAAAGCGATTGAGTCGATTGCGGAATTCGCGACGATGATTGTCAACCTCATCTATCGCAATGCCCAAAAAACGGTGAATATCGTGATTGCCGACCTGGAAACGCAAAGAGCTTTCTATACCGAAATCGTTATGAAACTGAAACGCTATTTCTCGGATGTGGAAATCGTCAATATCCTTTCCTGGAATATCAGGATTATCAACGCTTCCCAGGAAGGCACGCGCTATGTCCACGAAATATATCTCTATTACCCGGATTTGGAATCGTTCGATTACCAAAACCAGGCTTTGATTTTCCGAAACTTTACCGTTGCTCAGGATAAAATCGTGCTGCTTTATTTGCAGGGCAAAAACGCCCAGGAAAACGAAAGCAAACGGCAGACCATCGAAAACCTAATCGGCACTTCGACCCAGGAAGCCAAAAAGCTGGAAGGAGTCGCCAAGCTGTTCTTTGACAGGCTGGTCAAAAAAGGCCTGAAACCGGAACCGGGTTTCGGCGCTTTCGATATCATTATCAAAGGAATCAAACCTGTCGGTATCATTATTCTGGAAAAAAGCAACGGAAAATCCTTATCTTTAATCGATATCTATCATTTCTATTACGAACAGTATCAAAAGAACGGGTGGTTTGTAAAAATGATTTTCACAAGCGACTTAATCAATCAATTCAATTCAACAGTCAACGCCTTTATCAAAGAAATGAAAGAACAATGCGACAATCAGGAGATTGTTTTGCACGAAGAGTTTTAGCCTGCCATGACGCAAAAACAAATCTTACGCGACATTGTCAGAGAAATCAAACGCAAACCTTCCTCGACCGGCGCTTTGAAAAGCAAACTGAAACGGGCTATCCAAGCCGGGGTCGACGTCAATCAACCCTTATACCGCGGGCGCACGCTGATGCATTATGCGGTTAAGGCCAATGCCAAAGGAACGGTTCGAATCCTCGGGGAGCTCGGGGTCGATGCGCGGGTTTGCGATCTTGATTACAATACGCCTTTGCATTTTGCCATTTTGCACGATTGCTATTACGCAATCAAAGAACTGTTGAAATTGGAAATTGATATCAATGCTTTGGGAGAATTCGAACAAACCCCTCTGCATCTTGCGGTTATCAAGGGCAACCTCGATATCATCAAGTTGCTGATCAATCACGGTGCCGACTTAATGCTTGTTGATGAGAAAAACCTGACCCCTTTAGATTATGCCATTGACGAAAACAATGAAAAAATTATCAAATACTTACAAAGTTGTATGAAGGAGTATGCTCATGAATTACAAGATTATTGAAAACATTATTGAATACATAAAAGATTACACCAACAATTATTCGCCGGCCGGCTTGGTCCGTTTTACGGTGGATGCGGTGTTGGTGGGAATCACGCTTTTCTTTGTCATTAAGTTTTTCCTTCGTCATTCCAAAAAAGAAATTGTGCTTTTGACCGTCTTTTCGATGGTGGCGCTTTTTGCCATTATTTCGATACTTGATCTTTGGATGATGCTGGCGGTGTATAAATGGGCGCTTGTAATCTTTATCGGGGTAGTTATCGTTTATTATGCGCCGGAAATCCGGGCATATCTCGGCGATATCGTCAGAAGCAGAACCACCAAAAGTTTTGCGAGCGACGAAGTCGCCAAGGAACAGCTCATCAATACTTTGGTAACAACCGTCGACTATTTGTCGAAAAGATCGATCGGTGCCTTGATTACCATCGAAAAAGAACATTCTCTGAATACTTATATCGAAAAAGCAATTCGTTTGGAATCTGCCATCAGTTTTGAATTGTTGTCAACCATCTTTTTGCCGGGCACGCCGCTTCACGACGGCGCGGTCATTATCCGCGGAACAACTCTTATGTGCGCGGGCGCTTTCCTTCCTTCTTCCGACAAAGCCGATATTCCGAAGAACTTGGGATCCCGTCACCGCGCGGCCATCGGTATCAGCGAAGTAAGCGATGCTTTCACGATAGTTGTTTCCGAAGAAACCGGCCATATCTCGACTACGATTGACGGAACCATCACCACGGAGATTTCGCTCGACAACCTGCGTCTTTCGCTCATGCAAAACATCATCGTAAAATAAGGAGGCGGGGCCGATGTTGATTGATCATTTAAAAGCCATTATCCAGGCTGTAAATCAACCGCTTTTGCTTCTTTCTGCCGCCCTTGTTACGGGCATTATTGTCCTCGGTATTATCAAGTTGCTAAATCACAGGTCGTTCGGTTATGCCGAGTTTTTTGGTTTGTTGGTACTGACGGGGATATATATCTATTTTTATCCTTTTAAAGCTGTATACCAATATTTGTTTGTTTCGGCGCTTGTGCTGCTCTTGTTTTACAGCGCTTTTACCTATTGCAAAATTTATAAGCGTCAGAACTTAAGACGCGAAAAAATCGTTCACCACCTGAAAAACACCGATTCCGATTATTTCTTTTCGACCAATGCCAAAGACAAAATCGTCGATGCTTCGGTTTCCGTTTCGGCTCTTTCGGGACTGACCCCGGCGGAACTGAAAAAAGAAAAAGGCCTCGATTTGCTTCTGAATAATTTCGATATTACGAAAATCGGAGGAAAAGAAGCCAACGAAACCGCTTTGGAAGTTTTCCGGGAAGATTACAAAAAAAGCGTAAAACCGTACCAATTATACAAATTCGAAATCGAAGCCTTGGTGAAAGGAAAAATCGAAAGTTTTCGCGGCATCGTGCAGCCGCTCTATGACGGCGAAAAATTTCTCGGCAAAAACGTTTATCTGACGCAGAACCGGTTGGAAATTTTGGATTTTCTCCGCCAGGATTTGGACAAAGCGCGCCAGGGTTGGGAAGACGCTTTGTGCAAAGCCCATATTCTGATGTCGCTTTCGAACCAGGCGATTCTTTATTACGATTTCCAGACCAAAACCTATGTGGCGACCGATTTGTTCCAAAAGGCAACTTCGCTCGGTGTTCCGGAACTATCGTTCGATGATTTCATTGCCATGATTCATCCCGACGATTTGGATTTCTACATCGAACAGGCTTCGACCGTCAATTCGCTTTCGACCACAAGACTGAAATACCGCTTGCTTGTAAACGGAAGTTTCTATCATGTCGTGGAAAACGCGATTTATCTGGAAAAGGAACGGGGTCTTGTATCCGTTATCCATCTGTTGGGCAAAGCGGAGGATGCAGAAGAAGATGTCCTGAAAGACGAAGACGAAGAAGCAAAACTGAAGGAACTTGAAGATAGCAATCCCAAAGAGGCTTTCGAAAAGATCGAAACAATCCTGAAAACCGCGCTGGGGAAGAACGATGAAGAAATTTGATTTGGTTTATGTGATGGCGGGGGAGGGGACACGCTACAGCCCGACCTTTCGCAAAAGTTGGGAAACGGTTAACAATAGTCCCATCTTTTCCTTTGCCTTGGATGTTTTCTTAAGCCATCCCGCCTTGAACAAAGCGATTGTCGTTATGCACCCTTCAGAAACCGAAGAAGTCAAAGCTTTTTTGGAAGAAAATCATTACCCTTTAGAAAGAATTGTTTTGACCGTCGGGGGAAAAACGCGGGCGGAAAGCGTCCGAAACGGTCTGAAATATTTGGAATCAGCTTGTTTTATCGTGCACGACGGCGTAAGGCCCTTTGTCCAAAACGAAGATATCGATTCGATGCTTCGGGCACTTGAAACGAATGACGGGGCTACTTTTTACCATAAAGTGGCGGATACCGTAAAATTAGTTGATGAAAAAACCGTGACACTCGACCGGAAAAAACTCAAAGCCGTGACGACGCCGCAGGGATTTACCTTAAAGGCCCTTCCTTTTATCCGAAATCCGAAACTGCCAGATGAAGCGATTCTCGACGAAATCATGTTAATCGAAAACGAACTTCCTATCGCTTTTTTGGAAGAAACCCATCCCCACACCAAACTCACGACACCCGAAGATTTGGCGTTAATCAAAAACCGTTTGGAAAAACGCAAAAGCCAAGCCTTAAGTCAGGCTAAAGCCATCGGCTTTTCGTTTGATTTTCATCCGTTCGAACGAAACCGTCCGTTGGTTTTGGGGGGAATTACGATTTCGTTTGAATGGGGGCTCGCGGGGCACAGTGATGCGGACGTGGTGTACCATGTGGTAGCGGAAAGCATCATGGGGGCTTTGAAACTGGGCGATCTCGGTACCCTTTTCCCGGATATCGATTTCCGTTACAAAGACATGTCTTCGTCATACTTCGTCCAAGAAGTGATGCGATATGCCAAAAAAGCGCAGGCGCAAATCCTTTATGTCGACGTTACTGTATATTTGGAAAAACCGAAACTGTATCATTATAAAACCAAAATGGCCCAAAACATCGCTTGCCTTCTTGGTATTTCGGAAACCCAGGTATCGGTTAAAGCCACGACCATGGAAAAACGCGGTCTGGTGGGTAAGGAAGAAGGGGTTGCGGCGGAAGCCGTTTGTTTGGTCAAACGGAATATTTAAGATGTGAAAAGATGGGCAACCATCTTTTTTTGCTTTCCCGAATTAAAAATGCCCATCGTCAGTACAATGTAGCAAGGTGATACTCTTTGCGATTGATGCGAAAAATTACGGTTTTGTTGCTGATTCTTCTTGTTCCTGCTTTAATCTTAAAAGCAGTCGACAATTACTACAGCGACCGCACGACGGTCTTTATCAACAGCCAAATCCAAACCCATGCCTCGTTTGTCGTGGCAAGCATTATCTCCGAAAAAATCGTTCCCGAACTGGAAACCGAAAACATTCTGACAGCCAAATACGACAATTCGGGAGTAAAAAGCGTGGTTATCAACACCAAAGCAACCAATGCGATTTTAGGTATGATAAACGAAAGAATGGGAGAACTTCTGGCAACCGAAGCCTTAAACCAAGCTTTCGGTCAAGTCGAACTGCCGCTTGGGTTTTTAATCAGCCAAAACATTTTGGCGGGTGCGGGTCCCAAAATCCGCGTTCCGGTCAAACCTTTGGGAACGTATCGGGCGGATATCGTCACTTTGACTTCGGAGTTCGGTATCAACAACAGTCTGATTGAAGTTTACCTGGTTTTGGATTTCGGGCTGGAAGCTTTTTTGCCCCTGGCCAAAAGAAACGTGGATGCGACTTCGAAAATACTGCTGGCATCGCTTGCGGTTCAGGGCGAAGTGCCCCGTTATTACGGTTTTTTTCAGCCTGCCCTACCAATTGGGGAAGGCTAAAAAAAGAATAAAAAAGGGAAAAAAGCCCCCATATCCTTTTAACGTGCATTATTGCCCCATAATTGGTAAAATTATAGTATAATTTTATCAAATGGAGTGATGTTTAAATGGACACAGAAAAGTTAATCAAAAGCACAATCAACAAATTGCGTCCGTATCTCCAAAGAGATGGCGGCGATGTCGAATATGTTAAATTCGAAAACGGAATCGTCTATGTGCGCTTGGTGGGCGCCTGCGTGGGATGCAGTTACATCGACGTAACTTTATCCGAAGGGATTGAAGCGATTCTTCTCGAGGAGGTTCCCGGAGTCATAGGCGTCGAACAAGTCGAATAAAGGGGGATACCTTATGAAAATCGGTGACATTGTATACGGAAAGATAACCAATATCATCGGATACGGGGCCTTTGTCACGGTGGAAGATTATGACGGTCTAATCCATATCTCCGAGTTTTCCGATTATTTTGTACGCGATATTTCCGATTACGTCAAAGTCGGTCAGGAAATCAAACTCAAGGTAATCGATGTCGACGAGGAAAACAAACGAGTTAAACTTTCCTACAAACAGATTCACAAATCACGCGGGGTTAAATGCCGTTTGCCGGTTTTTAAAATCGGTTTTAAACCTCTGAAAGACAACTTACCGCTTTGGATAGCCAAAGAAAAGGAGAAAGGGCATGTTTAAAAAGATTCTTTATTTAACCTTAATCTTTAGCGCGGGTTTGTTATTCTTACAGGGATGCAACAAAAAGGATGCTTTTCAAACCGATTATCCGGAAGTAACCGACAACAAACATCTTTTTGAAACCGTTACGGTCGATAAAGTTCTGAGCATGATCGAAAACAAAGAAACCGGTATAATCGTTTTGGGTTTCAAGAGCTGCCCGTGGTGCCAGAAACTGATGCCTTATGTCAATCGGGTGGCCAAGGAAAAACACCACAAAGTTATTTATTATGTCGACATCAAAGATATGCGCGATAATCCCGATTCTCCGGATCACGAAAAATATTTGGTGATGAAGGAAAAGTTTGCGGTGGCGGTGGATACCAAAAACGATCGCATCAACGCTCCTACCACCATCATGCTGGTAGAGGGGGAAGTTGCGGGTTTTCATCTTGATACCGTTCCGACCCACGTCAAAAATGATAACAATATTCTGCCCCCTTTAACGAGCGAACAGGAAAACGAATTGTTGACAATCCTGCGCAACTTAATCATCGATCTGAATGAATGATTTAATGCCGTTAAAAATAAAATGATTGTAGGTGTTCTTATGAAGAAACTGATCATTTTATTTTTAACTTTTCTTATTGTCTTTGCTTTGGGAACGGCTTTTACGGTCTTTTCCCAAACAAACCGTCTTCGGGATAATAGTTATCATATATATATCGATCCCGGACACGGCGGATTCGACGGCGGAGCGGTAGGAAACGAAACGGCGGAAAAAGCAATTACTTTGGCCATCGGCCTGAAACTTGCCCGTTATTTGCAAAGAACCGGTTTTCGGGTTTCTCTGACCAGAGACGATGATTTTGCACTTGCAAACAACAAACGCGACGATATCTATAAACGGGTTGCCTTAATCAACGGCTCCGATGCCAGCCTTTACGTAAGCATTCATGCCAACAGCTTTCCGGTAAAAAGCGTAAGAGGCGCCCAGACTTTTTATAACCCGCTTTGGGAAGAAAACCGGCACCTGGCCGCAGCGATTCAGAATATGCTTTATGCGGCGGATCCGATGAACAAAAGACTTGCCAAAGCCATCTTCGGAAAGTATCTGATTGACGAAGTCACCGTTGTCGGCTGTTTGGTCGAAGTGGGTTTTTTGACTAATCCCGAAGAATGTGATAAATTAAATACAAACGAATATCAGGAAAAAATAGCCTTAATGATTTATTCGGGCATTTTGAATTTCCTGGAAAAATATGGTGAAATATGAACGAAACAGTCTTATCAATTAAATCTATCGAAGAAACCGTTATGTTGGGCAAAACCATCGGACAAGCCTTGAGTCCCAACACCGTCATAGCCTTAAGAGGCGATTTGGGTGCGGGCAAGACGACTCTGACCAAAGGCATCGGACTTGCCTTGGGGGTGGAAGAAACCATCAACAGCCCGACATTCACGATTATGAAAGTATATAAAACCAAAAGGTCGGACGTGCCTTATTTGTACCATCTCGACGTCTACCGCACGAAGGGCAGCCTCAGCGATTTCGACCTGGAAGAGTATTTTTACTTAGGCGGTGCGACGGTCGTCGAATGGGCGGATATCATCGGTGATTTGCTTCCGGCGGATACCTTGTATCTTACGATAAAAATCCTGGGCGAAACCGAAAGAAAAATTTTGCTATCAGGAAGCGATTCGGCTTTAATCGAAAAAATAGTCCAGGCATTCGGAGGTAAATAGTATGTTTGATTTGGTAATCGACACATCGTACAAATATCTGTATATCGCCTTGGTAAAAGACGGTAAAGTTTATTCCGAAAGAATGCAGGAGGGAAACAACAACCACAGCGAAATGCTGACGGATTGCCTGAAAAACCTGTTAAAAGATTCGAAAGTTTCCATCGGCGAAGTCAAACGCGTTTTGGTCTGCAAAGGCCCGGGTTCCTATACGGGGTTAAGGGTTGCGGGGACGGTCGCGAAAGTATTGGCCCATGCCGAAAGGATTCCGCTTTGGACATTCAGTTCGTTGGATTTGCTTCTTAGTTCTTACCTTGACCAAGACGGCTTTTATGTGGCTTACATGGATGCCCGACGGGGCGGAGCTTTCGCAAAAACCGTCAGAATTATCAAGGGAAACTTTGAAACCGTTCAGGACGACATATATATTCCTTTTTCCGATTTGCAAAACCTATATCCGGATGCCATATATATAAACGCCGTCAATCCGCAGTACGATATCCCTAAGTTAATCGAAAAAGGATTGATTGAAGAAGTCAAAGACGTGCATTCGTTTGTCCCGAATTACTTGAGGAGCGGAGTGTAAAATGCTGAAACTGCGCGACCTTTGGATTAGCGATGTCGAACAACTGGTGGAATTGGAAACCAAACTTTTGGGCGAAACGCTCGGTCAGGAAATGCTTTCCACCGAAGCGAGAAACCCTTTGGCCAAGTTTATCGTGGCAACTTACGGCAACCAGGTAATCGGTTATATCGGAGGATGGCTGGTGGCCGAAGAACTCGAAATTATCAATTTCGTAATCGATCCGGCTTATTGGCACCAGGGCATCGGTCAGAAGATGTTTAACGCTTTAATCGATTACGCCAAAGCGAAAGGTGCCAAAACCGTAAGTCTGGAAGTAAAAGAAAGCAATCAGCGTGCCATCAATTTTTATACTTTGCAAGGATTGAAAATGGTGAGAGTGCGCAAAAAATATTATCACGACGGTCAGGACGCCATCGTGATGATGAAGGAGTTATCATGAAAATATTAGCTATCGAATCTAGCTGCGACGAAACGGCCGTTGCGATTATGGAAGCCCGAAACGGGGAATTCAGCGTCTTAAGCAACGTCGTCTTTTCGCAGATCGACATTCATCAAAAATACGGCGGGGTGGTTCCCGAAATTGCCAGCCGCCATCATATCGAAAAAATCACTTATGTTTTGGAAGAAGCACTGACGGATGCCAAAGTCTGGTACCAAGATATCGATCTGGTCGCCTGCACCGCCACTCCGGGACTTGTCGGGTCTTTGATGGTGGGAGTGAATGCGGCGAAGACAATCAGTCTTGCCTTTGACAAACCGCTCGTGATGGTCAATCATATCCACGGTCATATATATGCCAACCGGTTGGTAAGCGAGTTTACCTTCCCGGTTTTGGCCCTTGTTGTATCCGGCGGACACACCGAACTCATCCTCATGAAAGACCACTTCGAGTTTGAAAAACTGGGAGAAACCTTGGATGATGCGGTGGGAGAAGCATACGACAAAGTCGCCCGCGTCGTGGAAGTCGGTTATCCGGGAGGTCCGATTATCGACAAAATGGCCAAACTCGGTAAACCCGTCTACCCTTTGCCGCATATCCACCTTGGCAAAGACAGTTACGATTTCAGTTTTTCGGGGCTTAAGTCGGCCGTCATCAACTTAAATCACAAACTCATCCAAAACGGCGAAACTGTCGACAAAAACGACCTCGCCGCAAGCTTCCAAAACGCGGTAATCGATGTCTTGTGCGAAAAGACGCTCCGGGCGGCCCGGGAATTCGGGGCCAAGCATATTATTGTTGCAGGCGGGGTAGCGGCCAACTCTTCGCTTCGGGAAACCCTGACCGAAAAGGTAAAAGAACTCCCCGGCGTCAGGTTATCGTTTCCGCCGTTTAAATACTGCACGGACAATGCGGCGATGATTGCCGTGGCCGGCTATTATCAGGCGAAGAAAGAGAAATTAATCAATAATAATTAGCCGTTTTGACAAATAAAAACAAAATTTCGTTTTAAAAAGCAGTATACTTACATCAGTAAAAAATGCAAGGATGTAAGTAGGATGAAAAAAATCTGTCAGCTAACCCCAAACGAAGCCGTAAAACATTTGCAAAGCAATGACCGAAACGGTTTAACAAATCAGGAAGCCAAAAAGCGATTAGCAGAATACGGTCCCAACGCTTTGACCGGCAAAAAGAAAACGAGCCTGGTGGTTCGTTTTTTAAGCCAGTTCAAAGATCTGTTGGTGATTATTTTGTTAATCGCTGCTTTTATTTCCGTGGCCGTCAATCCGAAAGAATGGTTGGACGGGTTTGTTATTTTGGTTGTGGTTTTGCTGAATGCGACTTTGGGAGTAATTCAGGAAAGCAAAGCGGAAAACGCGCTGGATGCCTTAAAAAAAATGAGTTCGCCCCAGGCCAAAGTATTGCGGGAGGGAACGATTCAACAAATCGAAAGCAAAAAAATCGTCCTTGGCGATATCGTTTTGCTTGAAACCGGGGATTTTGTTCCGGCCGATTTACGCATTATCGAAGCAATCAATCTGCAGGTGGACGAAAGCGCCCTGACCGGGGAATCGGTTCCGGTCGAAAAGCAGGCGGAAAAGCTTTCGGAAGAACATTCGACGCTCGGTGATTTAAGCAATTTAGCCTTTTTGGCGACGCACGTAACTTACGGTCGGGGCAAAGGAATCGTTTATGCAACGGGTATGAAAACCGAAATCGGCAAAATCGCCGCGCGCTTAGCCGACCCCGACAAGGAACTGACGCCGCTTCAGAAACGTCTGGAACAAATCGGGAAAGTGATAGCTTTCTTTTGCATCGGGGTTTGCCTGCTTGTTTTGGCTTTGGAACTGTGGTCGGGCGAAGAATTTACCGACAGTTTCATGACGGCGGTTGCGTTGGCGGTTGCTTCCATCCCCGAAGCTTTGGCGACCGTGGTTACGGTGATTCTTGCCTTGGGCGTCGAAAGAATGGCAAAACATCAAGCCATCGTCAAAAAACTGCCTGCGGTGGAAACGCTCGGCGCGGCTTCGGTTGTCTGTTCCGACAAAACCGGGACGCTTACGGAAAACAAAATGACCGTTACTACCGTTGTCAACCGAAAAGGCGAAGTGAAGAAATTGGAAGAACCCCTGACGGACGAAGAAAAATACCTGTTAGGCCTGTTTGCCCTTTGCACGGATGCATCCGTATCAAATGAAAACGGCGAAATCATACGGCTGGGGGATCCGACGGAACTTGCGCTGTTGGATGCGGCGGAGAAAATCGGGATCAAAAATACCATGCAAAGAGTCGCGGAGCTTCCCTTTGATTCCAACCGGAAGATGATGAGCGTGGTTCTCAAAACCCAATCCGATTATCTGATCGTAACCAAGGGAGCTTTCGATATCGTAATCAACCGTTCCAAAACCGCCAACAAAAAAGAACTCTACGACATCAACGAAGAATTGTCGGCGCGGGCTTTAAGAATTCTTGCGCTGGGAATCAAAAAAATCAAAAACCTGCCCGCCGTTTTAAAAAGCGAGGAAATCGAAGACGATTTGCTTTTTTTGGGAATGGTGGGAATGATCGATCCGGCCCGGCCCGAGGTCAAAAAAGCGGTTTTTCAGGCCCAAAAAGCGGGCATCAAAACCATAATGATTACCGGCGACCATTTGCAGACGGGAATTGCTATTGCCAAAGAATTGAATATTTTGCAAGACGATTCGGAAGCAATATCGGGCAGCGCTTTGAATAAATTGACCGACCGGGAACTGTTTGAAAAAATCGAATCGTACTCGGTTTATGCCAGGGTAAACCCCGAAGACAAGGTCAGGATTGTGGAAGCCTGGCAAAAGAAGGGCCACGTGGTAGCAATGACCGGAGACGGGGTGAACGATTCGCCTGCTCTTGCCAAAGCAGATATTGGCTGCGCGATGGGAATCACCGGAACTGATGTAGCCAAGGAAGCCGCCGACGTAATATTGGTGGACGACAACTACGCCACGATAATCGTAGCGGTGGAATTGGGGCGAAATATCTATGACAATATCAAAAAAGTCGTACAGTATCTTCTGTCAAGTAATACCGGGGAAGTCTTTACGATTTTTACGGCTTCGCTTCTTGCGGTTCTTTTTCCCGGCTTCAACTTTGGGGTACCGCTTTTTGCGATGCACCTTTTATGGGTTAATCTAATCACCGACAGTCTCCCGGCTTTTGCTTTGGGAATCGTCGATATCGACGACGATCTGATGGGTATCCCGCCTCGTAACAAAAACGAATCGTTTTTTGCCAACCGTTTGGGACGGGCCATTATTTGGCAGGGGCTGATGATTGGTACGCTTACCTTGACCGCTTACTTAATCGGTCACACCGCCGATCCCACAAGTTACCTCGGTCAAACCATGGCTTTTACGACTTTGTCGACCACCCAGCTGTTTCATGCTTTTAACATGAAAAGCAAACACAGCATTTTCAACAAACGGCTGTTTTCCAACAAATACCTGCTGCTTGCTTTCGGGCTGGGAATTGCCCTGCAAATCGGAATTTGTTATATTAAACCCCTTGCCCGGGTGTTTAAAGTCGTTCCGTTGGAATTCAATTATTTGCTGCTTTGCTTTGCGTTATCCCTTGTTCCGATTATTGTTATCGAGTTCGTCAAAGCAATCAGGGATGCCAAAAGGCCGCCAACATAAAATTACAATTTTGTTTGATATTTGGGGAAATAACGATTATACTTAAGTTAGGCAAGGGCAGAAATGCCGCTAAAGGGGGGAAAAATGAAATTAATATCTTACGGAATCGGAACCGATCCGGAACGAAAAATCACTACTTACAAATTTGAAACATGCGGGAAAGTAATCATGCTGGATTGCGGGGGAGATCAGTTGACCCCAAGCGACGTCAGCGATGTCGATTATTTGTTCATTTCGCATGAACACCTGGACCACTGGCAGGCTTTGGTCCGCCTGATTACCTATCTTAAAAACGATTGTGTGGTTTATACCACCCAAACCACCAAAAAAATCATGGCGGAAATGGTTAGACAAATGCTCACCTACGAAAAGTCCGGTGCGGTAAAAACCGCGGAAGTCATCAACCGTTTCGATAACATCCAAACACTGTTTTTTTTCAGCGAACATAAACTTGAGGGAGATTTGCGGGTTACTTTGTATCCATCCGGCCATACTTTCGGTTCCTCGATGATTTATCTCGTATCGCCGGAATTGAAACTGCTTTATACCGGTGATATGGACTTTGTCGAAGGAAAAGACTACCGAAAATACTATTGTCCGGAACTTTTGGAAGTTGACGTCATCATCATGGACGGAACCAATTTTTTGGGCAATGATTTCAAAACCCAGTTTATTAACAAAAAAGCGGGTGCCGTGAAACACATAAACCATATTACTTTTCACGTTCGGCCCGAAAAAGCGGTTTTTCTGGCGCAGAAATTATCGGAAATCAGATGTTTGGCGGACCATGTCATCATCTACGAAAACGACCTCAACTGGTATTTGCGCATTATTTCCGAGCAGGGTTACAATGCCTATGCCTTAAACAAGATTGTGTTGGATAACCATTTTATGACACCGAGGGAAATACCCAAAACCATCAGGCTTTCGAGCCGGAAATACGAGAAATTCAATGTCGATTGGTCGTTCGGTCTGCATATCTCCAAGGACGATATCGTCGCGTTTGCCCATCAATTTAAATCATTTCCCAAAATTTATTTGGGCCATTATTGGCTGAACGATCAGGAAAAATACCTGGAAGCCTGTCGGAATTATGATTTCCAACTGCTCAAAGAAGGTGTCAACGCTTTATGAAAACTTATTTTGCGGAAATATCCCACGGCCAGACGAAACTTTTTGTCAAAGAGGGTTTAAAGACCAAAAGGGCCTTTTTTGCCATCGACGGGCACAGTTTTCCTTTCTTTTACAACAGTTGCAAGTTCGATTACGATGCCAAAGATTGGGTTTTTACCCCTTTGGCGGATCCGTATTTGGACAATGTGCATGAAAATATCTTTTCGTTTAATTTGGAATTTGCCGGATACCGCTATGATTTTGAGATTGTGCTCGCGAAATTCGCGATCGAATTGGTGAATCTGATTGACGATACCGACTACGAGTTGGTCCTGTTTTGGAATTTCTATCCACCGATTCCGACCGGCATAATTCACCATTTGCTGAAAGAAATTTTCAAACATTACGGTTCGGTCCGATATGAGGGTTCTTTCTTTTATCCCGCTTTGAAGCATGCGGCGCTCGGGTTTTTGTCCCGTCACAACAACAACGATTATCTGTATGTCGACGACAAACATTATTTTTCTTCGATTGTCGGAAAAGACTCGCTGAGCCAACGGGGGGATTACCGTTACGAAGAAACTATCAAAACTTTCTCGGAAGGGGTCAAGTACAGTCTGGAAGACGATTCCTTAACCGACCAACAGGTGCAAAAAATCTTCAGGAGAGCAGAGGCGCAATACGAGAAAACTTTCGATAAAATTATTGCAATCGAAATCAAAGACCGTAAAAGCACTATCAGCGTCGATGCCATCGAAGACCGCTTTCAATCGGGAAAAAAACGGTTTGAAAAATTCGTGAAAAGCATTGCCCATCCCTCCAGAACTTTTACTTGTTACATCGAAACCGAAACCGAAAACATCAATAACTATACTTTGGAAATCATCAACCGTTACTTAAAAATCGATAAAATCGTAAGCGACAGTGCTTTGTTTTACGACTACATCATGGGCTATGCGCAAATGCTGATTAAATACCATTTTAAAACCTTGGCGCTGTTGATTTCCAAACAAGCCAAGAAAAAAAACATTCAGGTTTATTATGACGGACATTTCTGTTACGATCTTTCCTGGTACCGTCCGAAAGAACAACTGTTAGAGGATATTCAAAGCCATGCTTTGGAAGAATTGATTGTCAAAAAGGCGTCCAAACGAATCAGTGCCTAAAAAAACCAAAGATAAAAAACTTATCCGATATTCTGACGAATTTTGAATCTTTTTGCAAAGGTTTAAAATAAAAAAGGGAAACAACGAAAAACATATGGTATTATACTTGTAAATACTAGATTTACTTATTTAAAGGTAATTACGCAGGACTTGATTATAAATTACTATAATAAATTGACAGACTCTTCTTAAAATAAGGGAGTTTGTTTTTATTTACCTTAAATCGTTTATAGGAGTTAATAAAGGTTTATTTTGAATTCCAATAACGATAAGATAAACAAACGATTGGTTTTGCAAAAAAGATTTGGAATGAACAATATGAAAATGTTTAAAAAGCTCCCCATTTTTTCTTAAAAAATATTCTTTTCAATATTTTCAAATCGTTTTGAGAAATTTATTGAAAAATAAGAGAAAGGGCAGGTAAAGCTAGAAAACCCTGATAATGCTTATTCAAGGGTTCTTAATTTTAATTGATTCTTCTATTTTAAAATGTAAAACTTATTAAAAAAAGGAAACTTTACATATATGTGCTTTTGTTTATGATTTATTTGGATTCAATTTACACTAATATTAATAAACAACTAAAAAGCAATCAAAACAACAGTTGGATACTAGTTATTTAAGAAAAGTATTATACCCATGATCTTTTTTATAGCTAAGTAAAGACCGAAGACTAGAAACTTGCGATAAATTAAGGCTAATTTTTTGTCTTTTTTGGAATTAAAAATTTAGGCAAGAATACTTGAAGAATTTACCACTATGTGCTATAATAAATAGAAAAGGAGGTATATTTATTATGTTAAAAGCATTAAATGACAGAATTCTAATTCGCAAAACCGAATTGGAAAAACCAAACGAAAAGGAAATATATATGCCTGTGTTAAAAGAAAATTACTATGAAGTTGTGGAAGCGAGCTGTGGCCAGGGTCTGGTAGAAGTTGGCGACATTGTGGTCGTTAAAAAAGAACAACTTTATCAAATATACCACGAAGGAAAAGAATACTACGTTGTCAAAAAAGACGATATCCTTGCCAAATTAGTGAAATAGGAGGTAATGTAACATGAGCAAACAATTGAAATTTTCCAAAGATGCCCGCTATGAAATGGCGAAAGGTATTGAATGTTTGTATAATGCCACCAGAATCACCCTTGGTCCAAAGGGAAGAAATGTCATAATTGAACAGGAATTCGGCTCGCCTCAGATTGTCAATGATGGTGTAACCATCGCCAAAGCAATTTCGCTTCCGGACCGCTTCATGAACATGGGCTCAAGCGTCGTTATCGAAGCCGCATCCAAAACCAACGACGTGGTCGGTGACGGTACGACAACCGCGATTTTGCTTGCTTCCAATCTGATTTTGGAAGGTTTGAAATATATCGACAAAGGCGTAAATCCGGTTATGCTTCAAAAAGGTTTACAAAACCTCTTGCCTAAAATCATTGAAGAAATCGACAAAGTCAGTACGCCGATTGAATCGTTTGACGATTTGGCCAATATTGCCTCAATCTCTTCGGGTTCGGCCGAAATCGGTAAACTCATCAAGGAAGCTTACCAGGAAGTCGGCACCGACGGTGTCATTACCGTGGAAGAATCCCAAAGCATCAATACTTACCTTGACGTTGTAAAAGGCTATGCCTATGACCGCGGCTATCTGTCCCCATATATGGCTAACCAAGCCGAAAAACAGATTGCGGTATTGGAAAAACCTTTGATTTTGATTATCGACAAGAAGATTAATACGATGAACGAAATTATGCCGGTTTTGGAAGAAACCGTAAAATCCGCTCGTCCGCTTTTGATTATCTGCGACGATATGGAACAGGAAGTTTTGGGCGCACTTATTGTCAACAAGCTTCGCGGCGTCTTCCAGGTAGTGGTTACCAAAGCCCCTGGCTTCGGCGACAGGAAGACCCAGCTTTTGACCGATTTAGCGGTTGTAACCGGCGCAACATACCTCGATTCCAACCTCATTTCTTCGGAACCGATTAGCCCCAAAGTCTTGGGCAGCGCAGCCAAAGTAATCGTTACCAAAGATCAGACCACAATCGTGGACGGTTCCGGCGACAGCGACAATATAATCAAACATACCGAAAAATTGAAGGCGGAACTAGCCGAAACCAAGAGCGAATACGAAAAAGAAAAACTATCCGAACGGATTGCGAAGATTTTAAGCGGTATTGCGGTTATCAAAGTGGGTGCACCGACCGAAACCGAACTGAAAGACAAAAAACTTCGCTTGGAAGATGCGCTCAACTCCACGAAAGCCGCTTCCTCATCCGGTATCATCGAAGGCGGAGGAAAAGTCCTCTACCAAATCAGCAAGAAACTATCTTCGTTTGTTACGAATGACGACTTTAAACCGGCGGCCGATATTCTGAAAGCTGCCCTTCAGGCACCGTTCAGACAAATCGTGGAAAATGCCGGAGCCAACTTCGAAGAAGTCTTGCAAAAAGTTAGCGACAAAGTCTGGTTCGACGCCAGCACCGGAAACTTTGTTTCCTTAATCGAAAAAGGCATTATCGACCCGACAAGCGTAGCAAAGAGCGCGCTGATCAATGCGGTGTCGGTAGCATCGACTTTCCTGACCACGGAATGCGCGATTGTCAATGTCGATACGAAACGGAAAGACGTTGAGGATCCGTTGTCATGATTCTGTTGATGGATGGCTTTCTTGCAATCTTTGTCTTATTCAATATCCTTTTTTCCCTACGTGCCACTTTTTGGGAATACCTGCAAGCAGTACTGTCCTATGCCATCCCTTACATTCTACTTTCGATCTTTTTAGGGCCAGTTTATCAATGGGGGCTTAGTCAGAACTTTGTTCCGTCTTTTATTGCCAAGCTTTCCCCGAATAACTACCATTTGGTTTATTATTTTGGGTTGAAACTGGCCCTCTTTATTATTTTGGTGCTTCTTTGCAAAATCGTATTTCATTTTACCATCGGAAAAATCCTGGGCAAACAAAGAAAAAGTCCCAAGAAGGGCTTGCGCCTTTTAACCAATCTTCCGATTGCGCTGCTTTTTGCGCTCAGTTTTTCCGCTTGGCTCGTCTTTTTCCTGGCCCGTCTGGGAGTACCTTACGAAGGAACCGTTACCGAAAAGACTCTCAAATACGGCGAAAATTATTTCGAAGCCGTCGGTTTTTACGACGAACGCCATGCCTTGGAAGTTTTGGAAGCTTTGGATATATTGGAAGAAAATCTCAGAGATTATTCTTACCGGTTTTTGGACGAAGATTTTGTAAAACTTACCAAACCGCTGTTTGACGGTTTGACCGCTTTGAAGGAAAAACTGTCGGATTCGGGAAAGGCAATGCTTTCCGGCAACGATTGGCAGGATGTGCATAATTTGCTCTTCGGCGGATTGAAAGACACACTTTTGGCCGCAGAAGCTGCCAACGAAAAATTGGGAGATATCAAGGGTATTTTAAAAGATTTGAAGGACTACGAAAAAATCGTCCAAGCTTATCATACGCTCCAAGGCCTTGAGGGAACCGTAACTTCCTACAAATTTTACGCTTACCTGAAAGCGGAAGGAATTACGGTCAATATCCGAAAAATCGATAAGGCGGTAGCGGAAACATTTGCCAAAATCGAAGACTTTGAAAGTCTTAAAAATTTCACCGTCAATTATCTTTCTTTGCCTACGGGCTTTACCGAAACCGAATATTTAGAGTCGGTCGAAGCGTTGATGCAAGATCCGAACAACTACGCTAACTTTTTATTAACCTTAAGCCAGGAGTTTCCGAGCGGGTTGTTGCAAATCAGTGTTGGGCATTTAGAAGAATTGTCGCTTTTTGCTTTTGACAATTCCTCGGCTTTATCCCTGAAAGAACAATATTTATACCAAAACATTTATTCGTCTTTGCAAAAGAAATTAACCAAAAATACCTGGGGCCACCAATACGCGATTGCCCTGATGGACGATCTTGCGGAAAAGGAAGTATTTCCGGAAACTTTCTGGAAATTCACCCGGCTCGACCATCCGGAATGGACGGAGGCCGATTTAACCGCTTATCTTGACGGTTGGAAAATAACTTCCGGCGCCAAAGAAAAACTGGTGTCCAAATTAAACCTTGCATAAAAAGGGGTACGGCAATGAATGAAGTAAAACAAGCAGTCAGTCCAGAAAACATTTCCGTAAGCACGGTTAACCCGGTTTTGGTTAACCGCCAATACATTCTCCAACAAAACCCTTTTTTGGTGGGCGATGATTTGGACGACCCTGCTTTGGATATCAAATCGGTCGACGAATTCACGATTGCCCGAAAAGGCGAGCGGATTCCTTTGTATCTTTTTTTGTCTTTAACCGATGTCAGAAGAGGAAAAAAACGCAAACTGATCAAGCGCAATTTCAAAATCTGGAAAAAAGAATACCTAGCCAAAGAAAAAGAATTCACGCAAAAAGTGCGTAACCAAAAAACGGCCACCAAAGACAAAAGGGTGAAGAAATTTCCGTTTGTCACCTGGCTGATTTATTTGTTTGCTTTTTTTGCAGTCTTGGTCGTGTTCTTCAATTTCGCCATGTTTCAGAAGAAAGCTCCCGGCGTATACGGCTTTTTGTTTCGGGTGCGGGAAATTACTTCTACTTTTTACGGCGAAATCCTTTTGACGGCTTTATCTTTGGTATTGTTTTTTGTGCTGGTTTACGGAATCTATCAAAACCGGGTTTTATGTTTTTTGAACCGAAAAGCCAAAGCATCGTCCCGGCAACTGTCGGTTCTTTCGGACGGGGCAAAACGGGCGTTTCGGAAAAAATACAAAAAAGCTTACCGTTTTTATTTGGCCAAAGTCGACAACCCGGCGCTTGATGCTTACGGTCTGAATAATCTTTTGGAACCGAAATACCGTTTTACCCAAATGGAAAAACTGTTTGATTTGGATATGGAAAATGCATCCAATTTCGCCAAAAGCAATAAGCTGTTTAAAATCAAACGGATTTTGATGCACGGCGTGACCATCCTTTTGGCGCTTGCCTTAATCGGTTATGTCGGTTATTGGATGATTGCCAAATAATATAAAAAAAATAAAAAGATAAACCACGGAGGTATCAAATGGAAGAAAACAAAGATTTGTACGAACTGCTTGCCAAACAGGCGGAGATGATTGGGGAATTGAAAAAGCAAGTCGAAAGCATTAAAACCGCTCCGGAAAACGTCAATGTGAAAGAACTTGCGGAATATTACCAAAACCAGTATTTGCTTCTGTTTGATGAAATTACCGCTCCGCGGTGGGAAGAACTTAAAAACAAAATTGCCGGTTTGAAACAGGAAATCAAACTGGCAAGCGACGAAAAAGAACACCGGGAAAAACTGTTGCAGGCCAATCAGCAGATTATCGACCAGATTAAAGCCTGGGAAGAAAAAATCGAGCAGGAATACGTCAATCTGGAAAAAATTCGTTTTGATACGGAAAACCGGATAAACGAACTGAAAGACAAACGCCGCGCCTTAATCGAAAAAGACGAAGGCAAGTGGCACCGTCTAAACAGTGTCGTCGAAGGATGCAGAAAAGGCATTATCGCTTTTTCGGAACTGAACCGGGAAGTTGCGGAAATGCGTAAACACGCACTTTCGAAAGAAGCCGTATCCCCAGAAGAACTAAAGAAAATTGACGACGAGGTAATGGCTTTAACCCAAGCCTTGAGTGAAACTAATGCCAAAGCCCAGGAAGATGTTCTCGGGATGAATCAAAAAATTGCCGAACTGAAAACCGGTCTTCAGGAACTTACCCCTTCGACCATCGAAGACGAAAGAAACGAACTCGAAAGCCGGTTAAGCCAGGCGGAACAATATTTTTCCGAGCTTTATTCAAGTTACGAAAAACTGAAAAACGATCACCTGGCCGGAATCAAAAACCTTTTGACGAGAGCCGAAGTAATCGGCGAATCGAACAAAGAAATAGCCCAGAATATGGAACGTTTCTTCAGCGAAGCGAAGGTTGCTTTAACCGAACACGATACTCCCGAAAATAAAGAGCAAAGAGAACGGGAGATTGCGGAAAAGCAAAAAGAGCGAGAAAATATGTTAAATGCCCGGCGTCTCGATTTGGAACGCCAGGAAAACGATTATATCCGACTATGCAATCTTTACACGACCGTTAAACAAAACATTCAGAAAGTCGAAGACTACGTGGCCAAAACGCAGAATGTAATTAACGGTTCAGGCATATTCCAAACGTTTTACAACAATTGGAAAACTTTGCAAACCAAAAAAATCGAGCTTCAAAGCGGACTGTCCGAAAAAATGCAAAAACTAGATCATGATTTAAGCGAACGGAAGAAACTGGTTTACGATCCGTTTGCCAAAGAGAAGCTGGTCGCTTTGGACAAGGAAATCAAAACCTTAAAAGAAGAAATCGATGCTTCCTCGCAAACTATCACCGAAATCGAGGAAGCCATCGCCAATCTATCCCAACAAAACAAAAGAATAGCCGCAGTTTTAAAGGATGCGGAAAAATACGAAACAACTTTACCGTCGTTTTACCAACAACTCCAGGCCTTCAAACAATTGATCGACGAAAAATACCAGCTTTTGCTGGACCAAAAATCGGAGTTTGAATTATTGGAAAAGGGTGATTCGGAACATGCAAATCATCTTGAGTGACGAAATCAAAACCTTGTTGCCTAATTTTTCGATAATCGCTTATACTATGGATGTCAAAAACCAAAAGACGGAAGCGGTGACCGGTTTATTGAAAGAAACCGAACAGGAATACTTCAACCGCTATCCTTTAACCGATGTTGTGAACATTCCCAAAATCAAAGTAGCCCGGGACGGGTATAAGAAATGCGGGAAAGATCCCAGCCGTTACCGTTTGGCAACCGAGGCGTTGTTGCGTCGGGTCGTAAAAGGAGTCGGGCTCTACCGTTTGGGCGATTTAATCGACTTGGGCAATATTTTATCCATTCGCTCGATGCGAAGCATTTGCGTGGTGGACTATGAAAAAATTCAAGGCAATGTCAGAATTCGCATCGGCACTCCGGATGATTATTTCGTGGCTATCAACCGCGGCGTGCTGAATGTGGACCGGATGATTTTGTACGAAGACGATGCCGGCCCGTTCGGATCGCCTTCCAGCGATACGGAACGCACTTCTATAACCGAAACAACCAAAAAAATTCTGATTATGATGATTTGTTTTGAAGACAAAGAAAAAGATATTGACGAAGCGCTGTTGCTCGATTTGTATCATAAATATGCCGGCGCAAGCAATATCCGAAAAATTTCTTGATGTGAGGTATCAATATGAATGAAACATCGAATTTTATAAAAACCATTATGAAAAATGACCTCGAAACTGGGGTTGTTGATAAAATCGTCACGCGTTTTCCGCCGGAACCGAATGCTTATTTGCATATCGGACATGCCCGGGCGATTATTACCAATTTCGAACTTGCCAAATATTTCGGCGGTGTAACCAACCTTCGCTTCGACGATACGAACCCTACGCAAGAAGACGTGGAATTCGTCGATGCGATTATCAAAGATATCGAATGGTTGGGTTACAAACCGAATATCATTGTTTACGGTTCGAACTATTTCGAAAAAACGTACGAGAAAGCCGAATTGCTGATTAAAAAGGGCCTTGCCTACGTGTGCGATTTGACCCAGGAAGAATTGAGCGAATATCGCGGAACCACTACGACACCGGGCAAGGAATCGCCATACCGGAACCGCAGCATCGAAGAAAATCTGCGCCTTTTCCGGGAAATGCGCGACGGCAAATATCCGAGCTATTCGAAAACTTTGCGCGCCAAAATCGATATGGCAAGTCCTAACATCAACATGCGCGATCCGGTTCTCTATCGTATCATTCATGTCAGCCATCACCAAACCAAGGACAAGTGGTGCATTTATCCGATGTACGATTTCGCGCATCCGTTGCAGGATGCTTTCGAAGGCATAACTCATTCGCTTTGCAGCTTGGAATACGAAGACCATCGCCCGCTTTACGATTGGGTGATTGAAAACACCGAAGTCGAACACCGACCGCGACAAATCGAATTCGGCCGCCTCGGTATCACCAATACCATCATGAGCAAGCGGTATCTGAGACAGCTCGTAACCGAAGGAATCGTCAAAGGTTACGACGACCCGCGTATGCCTACGCTGGTTGGCTTAAAACGCCGCGGCTTTACGCCGGATGCCATCAGAGAATTTATTTTATCGACGGGTTTGTCGAAAATCAATTCTTCGGTGGACTACGGTATGCTCGAACATTTCCTGCGGGAAGATTTGAAGTTGAAAGTACCGCGTTACATGGCGGTTGTCAAACCACTGAAAGTGGTAATCACCAATTATCCGGAAGGACAGGTGGAAGAACTCGAAGCTGTCAACAATACCGAAAATCCTGGCCTTGGATACAGAAAAATCACTTTCTCCCGCAACCTCTACATTGACCAAGACGACTTCGTGCCGGAAAAACCGAACAAACACTGGAAACGGTTGGCCAAAGACGTCGAAGTCCGCCTGATGCATGCTTATTTCATCAAATGCAACGACATAATTTACAACGAAGACGGTTCAATCAAAGAAATCCATTGCACCTACGACCCGGAAACCAAAAGCGGCAGCGGTTTCGATAAACGCAAACCGAACGGCACGATTCATTTCGTGGATGCTTCCAGCGCCGTTCCCGCAACCTTTAACCACTTTGATTTTCTCATTTTGGATCAATATGTTTCAAGCGAAAACTTTATGGAACGAATCAATCCTAACTCTTGGACCGTATATCACGGATTTGTGGAAAGAGCCTTGGCGAATGCCAAACCGGGCGACAAGTTCCAATTTATCCGGGACGGTTATTACAATACCGATGACGACGCAAAGGAAACAGAGTTGATTTTTAACCGAACCGTCAGTTTAAAATCATCTTTTAAAACAGAGTGATATGTCAAAAATTTTGGAAAATTTAAACCCTCAACAACAAGAAGCGGTTAAAGCGGTTGACGGGCCGGTGATTGTGTTTGCGGGGGCGGGAACGGGAAAAACACGAACCCTTACTTCCCGGATTGCTTACATGATTTCCGAGCGGAACATCCCGGCCAAACAGATTTTAGCCATCACGTTTACCAAAAAAGCTACCAACGAAATGCGCGAACGGATTTTTGCGCTGGCGGGGCCCAGTGCGGGGGAAGTTTTTATCTCGACGATTCATGCTTTCTGCGCCAGCGTCTTAAGAAAATTCATCGGACTGATTGGTTACAAACAAAATTTCGAAATAATCGACGACGAAGACAGCGTTCGCGTGTTAACAGAAATTTATAAGGATAAAAACTTTGACCGGAAGGCTTTTTCCCCAAAAGCGGCGCACAATATGATCAGCGCCTACAAAAACGGCGTCATGCCGATCGGGGGAATCGTCACAACTTTGTACGAAGCATACCAGGACTATTTGTTCGAACATAACCTGGTCGACTTCGACGATTTGCTGCTTTTGGCCAAAAAAGTTTTTACCCTCCACAAGGAAGTTTTGGAATATTTCCAGGACCGGTTCCGGTATATTCTGGTCGACGAATTCCAAGACACCAATATGACCCAATACGAAATCATCAAAATCCTCGGCCAAAAATACCAAAATGTTTTTGTCGTGGGCGACGATGATCAGAGTATCTATTCTTTCCGGGGCGCCGTGGTCGACAACATGTATGCTTTCATGAAAGATTTTGACAACGTGACGCTCATCAAACTTACGCAAAATTACCGTTCCACCAATGCCCTTTTGGTCGGCGCCAATACTTTGATAGCGAACAATGTCCTAAGGGAAAAGAAAGAATTGTTCAGCACGAAAAAAGGCGAGCTAAACGATGTCGTCGTTACCGAAAGTACCTATCATGAGGACGAAGTGCGTTTCGTGGTTAACGAAATCGCCCATCTGATTCGGGGCGGTGTAAATCCGAACCAAATCGCGGTGCTTTATCGAAACAATGTCGTTTCGCGGAATTTCGAACTGGCGCTTGTGGAAGCAAGAATCCCGTACGTGATTTACGGTGGCTTCTCCTACCTCAAACGGCGCGAAATCAAAGATGCAATCAGTTACCTCAAATTCCTGCTCGAACCGGACAATCTGTTCCATTTTAAACGGATTATCAACCAGCCTTCGCGGGGAATCGGTGAAAAGACCGTGGAAAAGATTGCCGAGCGGTGCCAGATGTACCAGGAAACCATTTTCGAAGCCATCGAGTGGTTGCATGCCAACAATTCTTCCAACAAAACGAGCGTTTTGATGGAATTCAAAGCTTTAATCGAAAACCTTCAGAAAGCGCTCGAACAAATGCCGTTGGTCGAATTCTTTGATTACATGCTGGATAAAACCGGCTATCTGGAAATGCTTTCCCAGGAAGACGTATTTGAAGCAAACCGCGTCGAAAATCTGGAAGAATTCAAATCGATTCTTTACCGGTTCGAACAGATTTACGACAACGAAGGTTTAAGCAAAAAGGAAATCCTGCAAATGGGTTTTGACGAAATATTGCTTGACGAAACCCTTTCGACGGATACCGGAACAAGCGGCGTCGTTCTTTCGACCGTCCACTCCGCCAAAGGCCTCGAATTCGATTACGTCTTTGTGGTGGCGTTGGAAGAAGGGCTTTTCCCGGCTTTGCGGGAAGATTCGGATATCGAAGAAGAACGGCGGGTCGCTTATGTGGCGTTTACGAGAGTCAAGAAAAAAATCTACCTTTCCTGCGCCACGACACGCCTCATTTACGGCCGGATTGTCCGTAATCCCAAATCGCGCTTTTTGACCGAATATCTGATGAGCCGAAAAGACCAGGAAAAACCGGCCATTATCAAAACCGAAGATCTTCACTTGGACGAAGCTTCGCGCGATTTTCATGTTTCCGACCATATCTATCACTCGGCCTTCGGTTACGGTTTGGTGATAGCGGTGGAAGAAACCACCATTCAGGTTTTGTTCGAAAAGGACAAAAGCATTCGCAAAATCAAAAAAGACCATCCATCCTTACGAAAAACGCTGGAGGAATAAGATGAACGCTGTGTTGATCATCCACGGATACTTATCGAGCATCAGGGATTTCGGGACTTTGCCCGACGAACTGAAACCTTATTACGACGAAGTTATCAAAGTTTCGCTTCCCGGACACGGCGATGGCGAAAGCCTCGACAATTTCACTTTGGAAAATATGAAGATTCTGCTGGATGAAACGCTTCCGAAACTGTGCCAAAAATACTCGAAAGTCGATGTAATCGGTTTCTCATTGGGCGGAGCGGTGGCCAAATATTTGGCTCAAAGCGTATCGGTCCATAAATTGGTGCTCATTGCCCCGGCCATCAAGTACCTGCGGAATCCCGTTTTGACCGAACGCCTGGATTATCTTTTTCAAAGGACGACTTATGTCGGTTTGCTTTACAAGGACACACCTTTCCTGAAAATGATGCCCAAAGCGTTTATCGAAACGGTGCGCGATTTATACGAACACGATAAAACCGGTCTGCAGTTTGCCATCAAACGCGCCAAGACCAAATTCCGTCCCAAAAACGGCGTTACTTTCGTGAAAGTAATCGCGTATATCAATCGGAAGAAAAAACCGATTGAGTGTCCTTTATTGATTGTTTGGGGAGCTTTGGACGAACTTGTACCTTACAAAGCGGTGGAATACTGCTATAAGAAATGCACGAATCCCGAGAAAGAAATCGTTGTGGTTCCCGGCGTGGGACACATGATGCTTAGGGCAAAACATATGGGACCGGTTAAAGAAAAAGTAATCGCATTTTTACAGGGGTGACCAATATGAGCGAACAAATCAAAGCGGAAATGGACCGACTCGTCAAACTCATCCGCCAGTACAATTACGAGTATTACGTTTTGGATGCGCCGAGCGTTTCGGACCTGGAATACGATTCGCTGCTGAGACGCCTGGAAGCTTTGGAAAAAGAATATCCCGAATATGCTCAGCCGAACAGTCCGACCAAACAGGTGGGCGATTATCTGAAATTAGATTTGCAGGAAGTCGAGCATGCCTATCCGATGCTTTCTTTGGCCAATGCCTTCAGTTTCGAAGAACTGAAAGAATTCGAAGACCGTATCTTTAAAGCAATCGGCCGGCTTCCGAGCTATGTCTGCGAACTGAAAATCGACGGAATCGCCTCAACCGTTCACTACGAAGACGGTCTCCTTACCTTGGGCGCAACCCGCGGAAACGGCACGGTCGGCGAAAATATCACCCAGAATATGTTAACCGTCAAGACCCTTCCGAAAGTCCTGACGAGCCACGAAACCGTGGAAGTGCGCGGCGAAGTATATATGAGCATCGAATCGTTCGAAAAGACGAACGGGGACCGGAAGAAAAAAGGATTGCCCCTGTTTGCGAATCCGCGGAATGCGGCGGGGGGAAGCCTGCGTCAGCTTGACGCAAGCATTACCAAAGAACGCCAGCTTGACCATTTTGCTTACGGTTTGGTCAATCCGGAAAAATACGGTATCCGAACCCATGAAGAACTTTTGAAACAGCTCAAAAAATGGGGCTTCAACGTCAATCCGGAATACCGCCTTTGCCCGACTTTGGACGATGTCTTCAAGTATATCGAAGAATATACCGAAAAAAGAAAAACTTTGGCCTACGAAATCGACGGAATCGTCATCAAGGTCAATGATCTCGCGCTTTACGACGATATCGGCTATACGGTCAAAACTCCTAAGTGGGCGATAGCCTACAAGTTCCCGGCCGAAATTGCCACCACCCTTTTGAAAGATATCTTCCTGACGGTCGGACGAACCGGCATGATTACGCCGAATGCGGTGATGGAACCGGTGTTGATTGCTGGGACCGTAGTTTCGCGGGCTACCCTCAACAACGAAGATTTCATCAAACAAAAAGACATTCGGATCGGCGACTACGTAAAGGTTCGTAAAGCCGGGGAAATCATTCCGGAAGTAATCGAAGTCGATTACAGCCGCCGAAGTCCCCAAAGCAAACCTTACGTTATGCCTAAAGTTTGCCCGGTTTGCCAACAGCCGATTGTCAAGAAAGAAAAAGAAGCCGAATACTATTGTGTCAATCCCGCCTGCCACGGCAGAAAAATCGAACAGATTATTCACTTTGCCAGCCGGCAGGCCATGGATATCGAAGGTTTGGGCGATAAACAAACGGAAATCTTGTATCAGCTCGGATTTATCAAGACGATTGCGGATATCTACCGGTTGAAAAATTACCGGTTCGAACTGACCCAATTGGAACGTTTCGGGGATAAAAAGGTCGACAATCTCCTTCAAGCTATCGAAAAAAGCAAAGAAAATACGCTGGACCAATTTATCTTCGGTCTCGGCATCCGTTTTGTCGGAAACAAGGCCTCCAAAAACCTTGCCAAACGCTATCGTTCGATTGACGAATTAAGGCAGGCTTCTTTCGAGGAGTTGACCGATATCCCGGATATCGGTGACGTGATGGCGCAAAGCATTATCGACTACTTCCAGGACGAAGACAATTTGCGCTTGCTTGCGGAACTGAAGGAATTGGGTGTCAACCCGATTGCCCAGAAAGAAGCGGAAATTCCGCAGATTTTTGCGGGCATGTCGATAGTCTTAACTGGTAAACTCGAAACCCTTACCCGGGACGAAGCTACCAAACTGATTGAAGAACGGGGCGGACGAAGTTCTTCGAGCGTAAGCAAGAAAACGGATTTTGTGGTTGCGGGCAGTGATGCGGGAAGCAAACTTGACAAGGCCCAGGCCTTGGGAATCCCGGTTCTGACCGAAGAAGAATTTCTTGCCAAAATAAAACCTTAACCAAAAGCCTTTACGGGCTTTTTTGCCTTTTTTAATGGTGTTGTAACCCTGTTTTTTCGGTTGATAATATTTGTGATGCAGGTTAAAAAGGAAGCATCATTTTTAGCACTTAATACTTGACAGTGCTAAAAAAATGAGTATAATTTATATATGTATTAAGAGAAGGAGGAATTGCAATGAGTGAAGTTAAAAAATTTCAGACAGAAACAGCCAGATTACTCGATTTAATGATCAACTCCATTTATACCAATCAAGAAATATTCATGCGGGAATTAATCTCCAATGCTTCCGATGCAATTGACAAGTATCATTATTTATCCTTGACAAGCGACAATCTGCCGCGCCGGAACGATTACGAAATCCATATTGTTCCGAACAAAGAACAAAGAACCCTTACGATTTCCGATAACGGTATCGGAATGACTTACGACGAATTAAACGAAAACTTGGGTGTAATCGCCAAATCCGGTTCTTTGGAATTCCTGAAAAAAATAGAAGAAGAAAAAGCCCAAGGCAAAGAAAATATCGAAATCATCGGACAGTTCGGTGTCGGCTTCTATTCTTCTTTCATGGTTTCCAAAAAAGTCGTGGTGGAAACCAAATCGCCTTTTTCCGAAAAAGGTTATGAGTTTTCATCGACCGGCCAGGAAACTTACGAAATCCGGGAAATCGACAAGGCCGCAACCGGAACTTCGATTACGCTTTATCTGAAAGACAATACCGAGGACAACAACTACGACAAGTATTTGGAAGAATACATGATCAGAAGCCTTGTCAAGAAATACTCGGATTATATCCGTTATCCGATTACGATGTATGTGACAAGGGAAGAACCGAAGCACGACGAACACGGACAGATTATCGAAGGAGAATACGAAACAATTCGGACGCTTGAAACGTTGAATTCGATGGTTCCGATTTGGAAGCGGAACAAAAACGATGTCGACGAAGAAGAACTCAACAATTTCTACATGCAAAAGTTTTACGATTATCAGCCGCCGATGTTCCATCTGATGTTTACCATCGAAGGGGATATCAATTACAATGCGCTCCTCTTCATTCCGAAAGTTGTTCCTTACGATCTGAATACAATCAACTACGAACGGGGCTTGCAGCTGTATACCAAAGGCGTCTTTATCATGGACAAATGCAAGGATTTGATTCCGGATTACCTGCGCTTTGTCAAAGGTTTGGTCGATTCCAGCGATTTGTCTTTAAACATCAGCCGGGAAATGCTGCAGCAGAATAAAGTCTTGGGCAAAATGGCCAAGAACATCGAAAAGAAAATCCTCTCCAAGCTCGAAACTTTGATGAAAGACGATTATGACACGTACCTGGAATTCTTCAAGAACTACGGAACCCATCTCAAGTACGGCGCTTACGAAAACTTCGGCGCCCGTCAGGAACAGCTTCAGGATTTGCTGGTGTTCCCGAGCGTCAACAGCGAAAAACCGATCAGTTTCGATACTTATGTCAAAAACATGAAAGAAGGCCAAAAATCGATTTATTATGTTTCGGCTTCGACCATCGACGAAGTTCAAACCATGCCGCAAATGGATGTCTACAAAAAGCACGGCTATGATGTCCTGGTTTTAAACGACGAAGTCGACGAATTTGTTTTGAAACAATTCCGGAAGTACAAAGACTTTGAATTCAAATCGATTAACCAGGTTTCCACCGACGAACTTTTGGAAAAAGAAGAACTCGATAAATTGGAAACCATCAAAGAAGAGAAAAAAGACATCCTTCAGGCCATGAAAGAAGCGCTTGACGGTTTGGTCAAAGACGTGGTGATTTCCAAACGTCTGACCGATTCGCCGGTATGCTTGGTTTCGGGCGACGGAATCTCTTTCGAAATGGAAAAGGTTTTGGGCAAACTCCAAAAAGATTCCGAAATCAAAGCCGATAGAATCCTGGAAATCAACCCTAACCACGAATTGTTCAAAGCAATCGAAAAAGTTTACGAATCAAACAAAGAAGAAATCAAAGACTATGCCATGCTGCTTTACAATCAGTCATTGTTGATGGAAGGCTTCAAAATCGAAAATCCGGTAGCTTTCTCCAACCTCATGGTTAAAATGATGGTTAAAAGCGTCAAATAAATATTTTGCAATCAAAAAAAGCCATTTTTAAAAACCCTAAAAACGGCTTTTTTTTATATTACGTTTGTAAACCTGGCCAATAAATGGTATAATTCTAAAAGACTGTCAGTCGAATTGATTTGGGAGGATGATTGGTATGCATAGTGAGATTAAAGACATCGAGGTTAAATTTGCCGAATCGGGTTGGGAATTGCTTGCTCTTCCTTCCCGTTTATGGCTTGAAGCCTTGGAAAACAATCGCTTGACCAAACTAATAATCGCGGATTTGGTCAGTGCCGTCGAGGCAGCCGACCTCGAGTGCGGAAGCTGCGGCTGTGAATATGACGGCTTGTATATAAAATTTTTGCATTATTGCGAAACTTTAGAGTATTAGGTTATGAAAGAAGAAATCGAAATTGTCAAACATTATTACGAAGAAAATTCGGAAAGTGAATGGCAGCGGCTCGAAGCCCATCCTTTCGAATTTGTTTTTACCACTTATATGATGGACCGTTATATCAAACCCGGCGATACGATTCTGGATATCGGAGGCGGTCCCGGACGGTATGCCATTCACTACGCGAAAAAAGGGTGCGACGTGACCTTGCTCGATTTAGCCAAGCAAAATATTTCTATCGCTTTAACCAAGGCCAAAGAAGCGGGGGTTGCTTTAAAAACTTATGTTGCCAATTGTCTGGATTTGGATAGCCTTGGTTTGGAAAAGTTCGATCATGTCTTTTTGATGGGACCGCTTTATCATCTGTTGGAGGAAACCGACCGAATCAAAGCGGTGGAACTTGCCCTTAAACACCTGAAATCCGGGGGAAATATATATGTTTCGTTTATTCTGGGGTTTGCGGGAATCATATACGATTTGAAGAATCCGGGGTTAATCGAACAGGATTATCAAAACCCTTTGGCCCGCCAGTTGATTGAAGCGATAAAGACGCAAAAAAACTATGAAGGGGATGCCTTCACGAAAGCCTGTTTCTATCACCAGAAGAATATCCTGCCGTTTATGGAACGTTTTCCTTTGCGGAAACTCCATCTGTTCGGTCAGGAAGGCATCTTTTCCCCGAACGAAGACAGCCTACTCCAAAGAGACGAAACGGAAATCGCTCTTTGGATTGAAATCGGCAAAGGCTTTTTGGAACTCGAAGAGTTGCTGAGTTATTCCGAACATGCCATGTATATCGGAAAGAAAACCGAATACTAAGCTTGGAATATATATGTCAAAGCGACCGAAAGGAGCATATAATGATTTTTAACGAAAAAACAATTAAGTTGAAAGACGGTTCGACTTGCCATTTTCGCAATCCCAAAGCAGAAGACGCAGGCGAAATGCTGGCCTATTTGAGAACCTGCGCGGAAGAAACAAACTTTCTGTTGCGCACGGTGGAAGAATGCACCGAAACCGTGGAACAGGAAGCGAAGCATTTGACGGCCATAAACGAGTCGCCGCTTCATATGATGATGGTCGCAACCGTTGAGGGAAAGATAGTAGGGAATGGTCTGATCGTTTTCAACAAACGGCTTAGGATATCCCATCGTGCATCGATTGGACTAGCGGTAATCAAAGCTTACTGGAACAAAGGAATCGGTCGCGCTTTGCTTACGGAATTAATCGAATTCGGAAAAGCGAAAGGCTTGGAACAAATCGAATTGGAAGTGGTTGCGGAAAACGCGCGGGCCATCTCTTTATACCGTAAATTTGGTTTTGAGTTTATCGGTACCAGACAAAAAGGGATTAAATTAACAAACGGCACCTATTTCGATGAACACATCATGATTTTGAATCTGACAGGAAAGGAATAAAAAACATGGAAAAAGTAAATCAACCTATTCTTATTGCCCAAAAATCCAAAGGTTATGTCGCTATGATGGTGGCATCATCATTATTATTAATTCTCGCTTTGGTTTTTTTTAGTTTCCTCTATCAAGGAAGCCTCGAAAGGGTCGTCCAATCGATCTGTTTTGTCCTTTGGATCGTCTTTTTCGTCTATAACACATTTATAATACTTTTGCCGAAAAACTTAATTTACGCAACGGAAAAAAGTTTTGTTATCATCGGCTTCGGAAACAAAGAACAAATCATTCCCTTTGACCAAATAATCGAAGTCAGACAAAGAAACACCCGGGCGCGAAGTATCCAATATTCTTTCGGTTCGATTATCATTATTACCCCGAATTTGCGGGTCCGGGTTTCGGCGATCGCGGAAGTCGATCGGGTCAAAAGCAAAATGGTGGAATTGATTTCGACATACAAAGTAAAAAGTGCTTCTTTATAGAAGCTTTTTTT
>DCTZ01000035.1:0-20520 GCA_002329485.1 Caryophanales bacterium UBA1427
AACGGCCTTCTAAGCCGTGTGTCGGGGGTTCGAATCCCTCTGGGGATGCCATTTAAAAAATTACAACCTTCACTTTTTTAGAGTGAAGGTTTTTTCTTTTTTATGCCTTATTTTTTAGTTTTTTGATACCGCTACTAAATTTCCCGTTAATCAAATCAATCAGACCTTCGGCTTGTTTAAGGGTGAGGGCCCCCGAACTCATTACCGCCAAAGTTCTAAGCGGAGTATCCAAAAGGGTGGCTTTGATGACTTTTTTCATCCAGGCTTCCCGGCTTCGGCGCGATAATTTCAGGGCCTGATTTTTGATGACGGCAAACAACAACCGACCCAAAATATTCTTTCGGAGAATGCGGAAACTGTCGTTTAAAGTGTAAGGGCGTTTCCTTTTCGGTATTGTCGGCAAACTCCCCATTCTTTGGGCCAGTCCCTCTACCCTCATATACTCATCAAGACTTTCGGGATTGATTTGCGCTTCCGTTTCTTTGCCAAAGAAAACTTTAAACACAAGGGGTTCGTCCAAACAGTTTCCCCCGGCGATTATTTCGTATTCGCCCGGTTCAATGATATAATCATGCACTTTTTCATCGTAGACGGCAAAGGCATCGGAAGGAACGAAAAAATCAAGTTCTGCGGTTTTTCCCGGCTGAATCAGGACCTTTTGAAAGTCAATCAGGACTTTGTTTGGCCGGATGATTCGCGAATTAACCTTGCGCAAGTATAATTGCACCGTTTCTTTGCCTGCCATAGCGCCGACATTGGCCACGGAAACAGTTACTTTCAGATTTGTGCCTTCGGTCAAAGTGCTGCGATTGCCTTTGATGGTTTGATAACGGAATTCTGTATAGGAAAGCCCATATCCGAAAGGATAAGCCACTTCTTTTGGTTTCGTCAAAAAATAACGATAACCGACAAAGATGCCTTCGGCGTAAGGAACATTTTCCGTCTTTCCCCCGAAGAACGGGGTAGCGGGATAATCTTCCAAAGCATCGGCGTAGGTTTCCGTCAGTTTGCCGCTGGGGTTAACCGTTCCGTATAAAATATCGAGCAAAGCTTTTGCTCCGGCCTGACCCATCAGCCCCGCAAGCACAACTCCCCCGAAGTTTTCTCTTTCGGGAATTATTACCACCGAACCCGTCATCAAAACCAACACGGTTTTGCCTAAATAGGGTTTCAGTTTTTCGACCAAAGACCTTTGCTTAAGCGGCAAATCAAGCGTAACGCGGTCCGTTCCTTCGGTTTCGTCTTCTTCGTTTAAACCGAGCACCAGAATGATTTTTTCGGCCTGTTCTAGTTCGGTTTGGCAGTTCCCTTTTAAAACATCCGTTTCATTTTCCAGATAAGTTAGGTCAGATGCATAATTATCGATTAAATCCAAAACATAATCGACTTTTCGGGGAATAATATGACTGCTTCCGCCTCCCTGCAGGCGCGGCTTTTTAAGTAAATCCCCGATCAACATTACCTTTTCCGGTTTTTTCAAAGGCAAAATTCCCTTGTTTTGTAATAGGACCATCGATTCGGAAGCAATTCGGTAGGCCAATTCGTGGTATTTGGATTCATTGCCCCCTTTCGGTTTCAGAGGTTTTTTGGGGCCCAGTTTAAACACCAAGTCCAAGACGTGATTGACCGCTTCATCCAAGGAACGCTCGGATAAAGTTTTTTGCTTGATGGCTTGTTTGATTTTGTTAAAATAATAATCTCCGCTGGAAGGCATTTCAAGATCCAATCCCCCAGCTAAAGATGCTACCCGATCGTCTACCGCTCCCCAGTCGCTGATCAGACAGCCTTGAAAGCCCCACTCGGTGCGTACCTTTTTGATTAAATCCGCATTCGCATGCACATAACGTCCGTTAAGCCGGTTGTAGGAGGTCATCAAGGCACTGGGTTTGGCTTCGAGGGCGATTTTAAACGGCCGCAGATAGATTTCGTTGAGAGTTCGTTCGTCCACCAAAGAATTCATCAAAAACCGATTGGTTTCCTGATTGTTGCACGTGAAATGTTTTACGCAGGCGCCGACTCCTTCGGATTCGATGCCTTTAATCCAGGCTTTGGCCAACCGGCCGGAGACAAGCGGATCTTCGGAAAAATATTCGAAATTGCGCCCGCCCAAAGGATGGCGTTTGATGTTGATGCCCGGTCCCAAAACCAGGTTGACGCCTTGTTCTTTCGCTTCCATGGCCAAGTGTTTTCCCAGTTCAAACATCAGGTTTTCGTCAAACGAACAACCGGACAAAGAGCTGGAAGGATAAAGAGTGGAAGGATATGATTGATTGATTCCCAGGTTATCGCCCGTATCAACCTGACGACGAATCCCGTGGGGACCGTCGGCCATAAAAACGGAAGGAATGTTTAGACGTTCGATGGGGTAGGTTTCCCAAACATTTTTTCCCGTAATAAGACGTACCTTTTCTTCCGGTGTCAAATTGTCAATGATTACTTTATATTTCATACCCGAATTCCTCGCTTTTATAATATCGTATCAAACTTTGCCTGTTTAAGGGTAAGAGTTGATAATTTTTTTCAAAAATTTACTTTTTTGCCTTAAGATATGATATAATGTGAGAAAGTTTTTTTAATACTTACGGAGGTGTTAAAAATGACCCAAAATAGAATCAATCCTCTTGACGAAGATATTCAGGAAATCTTTCTGACGCACGAAGAAATCGTGGCAATCTGCGAGCGTTTGGGAAAGCGGATTTCCGACGACTACGAAGGAAAAAACCCCCTTTTGATCGGTTTATTGCGCGGCTGCGTACCTTTCTTGGCCGAATTGATAAAACACTTGACCATCCACTGCGAATATGATTTTATGGAAGTTGAAAGCTATTTCGGAGGAACAACCTCGACGCATGCTGTGACAATCAAAAGAGACATCACTTCCGATATCGTGGGACGCCATTTGTTGATTGTGGACGATATCATCGATACCGGGTTAACCCTGAAAACCATCTGCAAGATGTTGGAAGACAAAGGTGCCGCCTCCATCGAAATCGCCACGCTTCTGAACAAACCGGAAGGACGAAATGTCATCGGCGCCGAACCGAAATATATCGGCACCGCCATACCGAATGCTTTTGTGGTCGGTTTCGGCCTCGATTACCAACAAAAATACCGCAATCTTCCGTATATCGGTATTCTAAAACCGCATCTTTATCAAAAGGAATGTCAATAATGAAAAAGACAACGATTATTGGGATTGCAGGTGGCACCGCATCCGGCAAAACAACCATCGCTAACAAAGTATACGAAGCTTCCAAACCGTTCGGAAGCGTTGCTTATATCAAACTCGATGATTATTATAAAGACTTAACCTATCTGGAACAGGAGTTCGGTCAAGCCATCAACTTTGACCATCCCGATGCTTACGACTCCAAACGATTGGTGGAAGATTTGCTGAAACTGAAAAGCGGAAAAACGATTTATAAACCGACTTACGATTTTGTCACCGCCCGCCGGATGGATAATTCGGAAAAAATCACCCCCAGTAACATCATCATTGTCGAAGGAATTATGGTTTTGGCTATTCCGATTATCAGGGAACTACTGGACATCAAGGTTTACGTCGAAACTCCGGACGATATCCGTTTCATCCGCCGGTTGGAACGGGACATCGAAAACCGGGGAAGAAGCGTCCAATCCGTCATCAAGCAATACTTATCGACCGTCCGTCCAATGCATATCACTTTTGTGGAACCGTCGAAGGCTTTCGCCAATATCATTATCCCGGAAGGCGGCTTAAACGAGGTTGCCATCGACGTCTTGGTGGCTCGCATCCAACAGCTTCTCCAAAACGGTCAAAACGAATAATTATTTGTTGTTTCAGCTTCCAAGCCAAGCGCTTGGAAGTTTTTTGTTTGAAACAAAAGAGCAGTTGGGTCTTGCATGTTTTAGAAAATCAATTCATATAATTTGATGGTGATAAAATGATTATTATTGATGCAGGACACGGCGGATGGGACCCGGGCGGCGGCAGCAACATCTATTTTAAAGAAAAAGATTTAACGAAAAAAATTTCCGATTATCAAAAGCGCCGGTTTGACGAGTTGGGTCTGGATGCGGTGGAGGTCAGAATCGATGACGAAACTCTGACTCCCAATGAAAGATTGGCCCGCATTCAATCCTTGGGAGCCGGCCCCGACGATGTGCTTATATCGAACCACATCAATTTCGGTGGTTCGGGCGGCGGAGAAGTCATTTATTCCATTCGGGGCACCAGACAGCTGCCTCAAATGATTGCGGAAGAATTGAAAAAAGAAGGCTTGCCTATTCGCAATGTTTATACTAGAATCGGCAGTCAGGGAAGGGACTTCTACTTTATCCTGAGACAGACCGCCCCGAACAATGCGATGATTATCGAATACGGGTTTGCGGACAACGACGCAGACATCAAACGCTTATTGTACGAGTGGCCGAGACTGGCGGAAGCGGTAGTGCGGGCGGTTGCAACTTATTTTGAAGTTCCGGTCACCCCGTCGCAAACGATTATCCATATCGTGCAACCCGGAGAATCGCTTTTTTCCATCGGAAAACTTTATTCGGTTCCGATTGACCGAATCAAAGAAGACAACCGTTTGACTTCGGATATCATTTATCCGGGTGCTGAATTGATTGTGAGAAGATAATGGCCAAAAAGCAAAAAATGCGTAACTTCCTGGTTGCGCTTTTCTTTTCTTTGCTACTGTTAAGCACTTTTATCAACCCGAGCGATTATCAAAAAACCTTTCAGGCTACTTTGTTTCTGTGGGTAAAATATGTCATTCCTTCGCTTGTTCCGCTTTATATCGTGGGCAATATCCTAGCGGCTTATCCGTTCCTTAGTTTCTTTTTTTATCCCCTTTTCAAAAACCTTTTTCATTTTGAAAGCCAAAAAAGCTGTTCCCTGTTTTTGCTGAGTTTTATCATCGGGCAACCGTCGATTACCCTCTTGATAAAACAGGCGTTCGACAAAGAAACTGTTTCCATTCGGGAAGCCAACCGTTTGATGCGTTTTACCAGTCACCTGTCACCGCTTTTTATTATTGCCATGGTTTCCGGAAAACCTTTTTTAGCCCGGACAGGTTATTTGATAGTATTATCCCAAGTGTTTGCTTCCTGCCTGCTCGCTTTTCTCAGCAAAGGGACAAGCAAAAAAATGTCAAGCATACCATTGGAAACCGAGGTCGGTTTTTCTTATCTGATTGAAGAATGTCCGCTTTTGCTCTTGAAAATCCTTATGATTATGATAATCGTTTCTTTGCTTCGTTTTCCCGTGTTAACCTTCCTGCCCGGATTTGGCAAAATTCTTTTCGGCCGATACCTGCTGGATCTTTTTGAAATAACGACCGGTCTTGCTTCCATCATTAAATATCCTTTACAGCTTCCTGTTTTAACCGCTCTAATCGGTTTCACCATTTCATTAAGCGGTCTTTGCATCATTTTTCAAACCCTTTACGCAGTAAAAAAAACCAGTCTGAAACTGGCTTCTTATCTGTTTTTTCGTTTAATTCACGGATTAATTTCCGGAGCTGTTTGTTTGGTTTGCGAACTTCTTCTTTAAGGCCTCCGCTACGGCTTTCGGAACAAAGCGTCCATAATCGCCCTGAAAAGCCGCAATTTCTTTCACACTGCTGGACGACAAAAAGGAATATTCGTAGGAACTCATGATAAAGATGGTGTCAACATCAGGATTTAAAGCATGGTTGAGCGTCGACAGCTGCATTTCGTATTCAAAATCGCTCAACATTCTCAACCCCCGAAGCATAAACTTCGCGCCGACGCTGCGGGCAAATTCCACGGTCAACTTGTCGGTACTGACCACTTCGACGAAATCTAAATCTTTTAAGACTTCTTTTAATAAAGCCACTCTTTCATCCAAAGTAAAGAGGGTTTTTTTGTTTAGGTTTTTCGGCACTACCACATAAAGTTTTTCAAACAAAGGTCTGCTTCGAAGAATGATATCCAAGTGACCGTTGGTTATGGGATCGAATGTCCCAGGATAAACACCTATACGCATTGTTATTCTCCTTTTTGCAAAATAAGCACTTCGCTGCTGGCATAACGGCGGCAGAGTTTCACTTTCCATCCCGGATAATTTTGATTTACGACATCTTCTTTCGGATACTCCGCAACAATAAATCCGTCTTCACTCACCATATCATTGGCGATTAAAAAAGCAATGATGGAATCGATTACTTTCATCCGGAAAGGGGGGTCCAAAAAAACGACATCAAACTTCTGTCCTTTTAAACGAGGCAGAACCTGACGGTAGTCTTCGGGCAAAATCACAAGTTCTTCTTTGACCCCTAAAGACGCAGCATTTTGTCTAATGATTTTTAACGCATCGTAAGCTTGTTCGATTATATAGGCCTGTTTGGCGCCGCGGCTGAGCGATTCCAAAGACAGTGCACCGCTTCCGCCAAACACATCCAAAGTGACCAGATCGGTTAGGTAATTGCCAAGACTGCTGAAAATAGCTTCTTTTACATGGTCAAGCGTCGGTCTGGTTTTCAATCCCGGAAGCGTCGCCAACTTCCGGCTGCGGTATTTTCCGGCAATTATGCGCATAATAATTCCTTTATTAATTCAAGTCGTCATCGTCTTCGACTTCGACATCGGCTTTTTCGATATAATAGAAGTTTTGTTTTTCGTTGTGAATGACGGTATATTTGATATCGTCGACATAAAATACTGGATAATTCATTCCCTTTTCAGAGGCGGTAAAATGATGGAGAATGATTGTATTGCCATCGTCATTCGGTCCTCCGAGTTCAAGCGGACGCATATAAGAAACAACCCAACCGACTTGGTTTTTTACTTGATAGTCTTCCCGCTTGATTTTGCGACCGGTAATATCGTAAGCATATTCATTGTTTCCGTATTCATGAAACCACACCTTTAAAGCTTCTTTCTTATCCATTTGTAATCTCTTCCCTTCTACACTTGTTGGGTATTGTTTAGGTAAAAATATTATAGCAAAATAACCATTTACTGTCAATCAATTGGGTCGCAAATAATGAGAGGGGCAAAATGGCTTTTGCCCCCGTTTTTTGGTTTAAATATCCTGAATCAATTTTTGCTCCAATTCCTGCATGAATTGGTTGCGATACAATTCGAAATAGTAGCCCTTGGCATTGAGCAGTTCGCGATGGGTGCCTTCTTCCACCACGACGCCGTTACGCAAGACCACAATCTTATCCGCATTCACAATCGTCGACAACCGGTGTGCAACCACCAAACTGGTCCGACCTTTCAGGACGGTTTGCATGGCTTCCAAAATCGTTTTTTCGTTTTCGGTGTCAATCGAAGAAGTCGCTTCGTCAAGTACCAAGATTCGCGGATTAGCGATGACCGCCCGGGCAAACGAAATTAACTGTTTTTGGCCGGTGGACAGCTTATTGCCGCCTTCGCCGATATAAGTATCATAACCGTTTTCCTGTTCCAAAATGAAGTTATGGGCATTTGCGAGTTTGGCCGCCGCAATCACTTCTTCGTCGGTAGCATCAAGTTTTCCGTATCGGATGTTTTCTTTGATGGTCGTGCTGAAGAGTTGCGGGGTTTGCAGCACATATCCTAAGTTGGCGTGCAGCCAACTGATGGAACGTTCCCGGTAATCTTTTCCGTCGATCAGAATCCGGCCTTCCGTCGGTTCATAGAAGCGGGAAATCAAATTGACAATCGTGCTCTTTCCGCTGCCGGTTTCGCCGACAAAAGCAACCATTTGTCCGGCTTTTATTTCCAGATTGAAATTGGTTAAGACATTGTTGTCGGTGTTCTTGTAGCGGAACGAAACATTATCAAAAGTTATCGCACCTTCGATCGGTTCCCAGTTTTCTTTTTTGTGTTCGAAAAGGGTACCGTATTTTTCCACCACTTCCGGTGTATCGACAATGTCGGACGGTGTTTCAATCAGGGAAATAACCCGTTCGGCCGAAGCTTGGGCTTGTTGCAAATCGGTTAAGACTCTTGCAACAATCATTACCGGGTCAAAGAACTTGATTGCATAGTCGACAAACAAATAAAGGGTTCCGGTGGTAAAGAGAATGCCGAGCGGATCGTTTAAAACCATTTTACCTCCCACATAAGTGACGATGGCTACTCCGATATAACCCAAAAAGAGAATCGTCGGCCAGAAAAGCGAGGAGAAAAAGGCAGCGCGGATGGCGCGTCTTTTGTACTTTTCCGCCAAATCATTGAATTCTTGGGCATTGTCGTCTTCCAAGACCAAGGTTTTGGTCGTGTTGGCCGCCATGAAACTTTCGTTGTAAGAAGCGGTAATATGCGAATTGATTTTGCGTACTTCGCGGTGTTCCTTAAGGATTTTCTTGCGATAAAGAATCGCAATGACGATAAAGATCGGCAGGAGCGCCGTCATAATCAAAGCCAGGCGCCAATTGATAAAGAAACTGATAATCAAAATGCCAATCATCAAAAGGAATCCCCACAAAAAGTCAACCAATCCCCAGGAAATAATATTGGCAAGTCTTCGGGCATCCGAAGTCATGCGCGCCATAACCCAACCGGTCGGGGTGTTGTCGAAATAGGAGAACGATAACTGTTGCAAATTTTTGAAAGCTTGCATCCTGATTTCAAATGTGGTCCGTTCCTCGACTTTGGCTGCCGCCCGAATGAACGCCCAAACCGAAACTCCCATGCTTAATGCAATGAGGGAATACAGAATTATGAAGAACGGCACACTGTCAAAATTCGGTGTTTCGCTGAAAAAAGTTTCCAAGGCATACTTGTTCAAAAGCGGATAGCCGATGTCGATGCAAGTCATGACGATAACCGCCAGCAACATCAAAACCAAGCTTTTTTTGTCTTTGACGATGATTTTTAAAATGCGTTTCCACGTTTCCAAATCAAAGTGTTCGGCGGAATATAATTCTTGATCTTCCATCATGACGCATCACCTCCTCCTTGGACAACTTTGAGGAATTCGGCTTCCAATTCGCCCTGAATATCCCAGAGTTTCTTATAGAGGCCGTCAACTTTGGCCAATTCCTCGTGGGTACCGATTTGCGAGACGGCACCGTTTTCGATTACGACGATTTTATCGGCTTGTTTTGCGGAAGTTATTTTGTGAGTAATGATTAACATTGTGGCGGTTTTGTGACGTTTTAAAGCCGTGCGAATCATGAGGTCGGTTTCGCTGTCTAAGGCGCTTAACGAGTCGTCAAAGATCAAAATCGGTTTTTCGTCCAAAAGCATCCGGGCAATCGCAATCCGCTGCTTCTGTCCGCCCGACAATGTTGCGCCGCGTTCGCCGACCACGGTTTCGTAACCTTTTTCAAAGCCTTTGATATCGTGGTCCATGGAAGCAAGCTGCGCAACCTGTTCGACGCGTCCCCGTTCCACATTTTTGTTGGTAATCGCGATATTTTCATAGATGGTTTTCGAGAAAAGGAATGGGTCCTGCAAAATCAATCCGATGTTGCGTCTAACATGTTTTTTGTTGATTTCTTTCAGTTCCACGCCGTCGATTAACACGGAACCTTTTTGATAATCATGCAAGCGGGTTAATATTTTGGCGAGCGTGCTTTTGCCGCTTCCGGTCTTTCCGATAATCGCCACAGTTTCCCCCGCATTTATTTTCACGTTGAAATCGCGTAGCAGATACTCTTCCGCATCCTCAAACTTAAACCAAACGTTTTTGAATTCGATGTTGCCTTTGATTTCCGGGAGGAGTTTGCCGTCATCGACAAATTCGTCCTTGATATCGAAGACTTCCTGGAGACGATAAGCGGCTACGCTTGTTTTTCCGACATCGCCGATAATCCGGCCTAAACCTCTGACCGGCCAAATATAGGAACCGACAAGCATCAAAATGGCAATGATATCCGATGAGTGAACCGTTCCCGGATTGTTTTTCATAATAACGATGGCTACGGTAATGGTTAACAAATATTGCATAATCGTGGAGAAATCGCCGAAGGCCCAGAAAAACGAAGCGGTGCTATTCAGTGCCAGATTGCGTTCGGAATAGTCGATGCTTTGCTCCAGAAATTTTTCGATTTCATGCTTTTCGTTGGCAAAAGCCTTGACAACCCGAACTGCCGCCAAATTTTCCTGAATAATCGTCATTAACTTGGCTTCCGATTCTTCGATTTGGGCAAATTTCTTTTGCACATAAAGGAAATACCACAGGGAGCTGGTAAAAGCCACCGGAACAATGATTAAGGAAACCCAAGTCAGCATCGGATTAATCCGATACATTTGATAAACCGATGCACCCAAAATGGCAAAGACCGAAAGCATTTCCGCCATTTGCCGGCTCAAAAAATTTCGGACAACATCGATATCCGATGTACAACGTTGAATCAAATCACCTCGGTCAACATTGTTATGATAAGCATAGGATAGGTTTTGGATGTGGTTATACAATTCTTTTCGCAAATCCACAGATACCTGTTCGCTGACATAGTTTCGGTACACACCCATGACAATTTTAAAAATCGCCCTTAACAATTGATAAATAGCCAGCCCAAAACCGGCAAATAAGACAATCATTAATGGGGTTCCGCCCAAAGCAAATAAACTCTTCAGCCATTCCGGCAAATTGACAAAACTGCCGTCATTGGTAAGAACGGAGAAGATATATTTGATGAAAAGCGGTACGTACGTGTAAGTAAATGAATCAAAAGACGACATGGCAATGATAATCACAATCATGAGCCAATACCGTTTGATCATCTTACCCAGGAACCTGTATCCTGTTTTTTTCTGCTCCATAATAATCGACCTTTCTTTTCCTCTTAATTTTTTTGGCCTTAAGAATTAAGGGAAACAAATAATGCTAATAAAATTTCGGACTTTTCCCCGTTATTTTATTAAATCAAAGTAAATAACCGCCCTTGGGCATTTACTTTTACATATTATAGCAAATTCTTTCTCTTTTGTCGATAGAAATCATAGAAAAAAACCGGTTTTCAACCAAAGGTTTATTTACCGGTTTTATTTGCAACATGATTTCTTTTTTTTCTCTTCTTCCTGTTTTTCCTGGGCACATACTTTTCGGTAATATTCTTTTAAGGATTCCCCGTTGAGTCCCGCGCAGCGTTCCTTTTTCGGACACGAATCGCACGGGGAATAAGAACGGCGGATAAACTGAAAATAGATGATGGCAATTACGATTATCGCAATGACAAAGATGATGATACCGTCTGCCAAACTCATACCAAAACTCCGATTAAATTGCCCACCCAGTAAACCAAAACGCCGAGCAGCCACGCAAAAGCGATTTGGTAGGAAATGGCCAGAAGCATCTGTTTCGTGCTTCTTAATTCTTGTTTCATTGCACCGATGGTAGCGATACATGGAGCGGAAAACAGATTAAACACGACAAAGGCCAAAGCGCTGCTCGCAGTGAAGAACGCAAACGGTCCCCCGGCGCCAAAAATCATCGAACCTTCGCTGACATCGCCCGCCAATCCCGCAATTATCGCCATCGAGGACACAACCTGTTCTTTGGCCACCAAACCTTGGAAAGCCGAAACCGTGGCACCCCAGCTGAGTTCACCCAGCATCGGATAGAAAACCCACGAAAAGAGGTTGCCGACTGAAGCTAAAATACTGTCATCGACCGGAACGCCGTATTCGAACCCCCAGGAAAAACTGACCAAAAACCAAACGGCCACGGAACTGACCAAAATGATTGTTCCCGCGCGTTTGATAAAGGATAAAGAACGGTCTTTTACATCGCGGAACACGTATCTGAAGTGCGGCCATTTATAATTGGGAAGTTCCGAGATATAAGGACTTAAGTTGCCCTTAAAGAAGAATTTCATAATAATCGCCGAAATGACGATGACGATGATGGCCATAAAATAAAGGGAAGCCGAAACCAATCCCGAGTGATCCGGGAAAAAGTAGGAAGCAAAAAGCGCCATTATCGGCAGTTTCGCGCTGCACGGGATAAAAGGAGTAAGGATAATCGACATTCTTCTTTCCTTATCCCCCTCGATGGTTCTTGTCGCCATGACTCCCGGGACACTGCAACCCGAGCCCACAATAAACGGAATCAAGGATTTGCCGCTTAAGCCCAAACGTCGAAACAACCGGTCGAGGAAAAACGCAATCCGCGACATATAGCCGGTGGTTTCCAGCACCGCAATCAACAGGAAAAGAATAATCAATTGGGGAACAAAGTTTAAAACCGCTCCGACCCCGGCAATAATCCCGTCGACAATTAAACTGATCAACCATTCGGAAGTATCGATTTTGGCAAGCGCGTTTCTGGTCCAGTCGGATAAAGCGGCAAACGCTCCGTCGACCAAATCGACCGTAAAACTGCCGACAACCCCCACCGCAAGATAATACACCAAAAACATGATGACGACAAAAATCGGCAAAGCCAGCCATTTATTGAGAAAAATCCTGTCAAGTTTGTCGGTCGTGGTAATTCCGACATCACGAACAGTGACAGCTTTTTTGATAATGCCGACAATATACTCGTACCTTTGGTTGGCTACCGCTTCTTCGATATCGGTGCCGAAGGCTTTTTCCAGTTGGTTGATGGCGACTTCAAAAGAAGGGATTTGGTGATTATCAAACAAAGGATCCCGTTCCAACAATTTTACCGAAATAAAGCGTTTATGGTTCCCTTTGACATATTGCGCCACTTTCGCAATCGCGTTTTCCAAATCAGCCGAAAAAATCAACGGGTGATAATTTTTTTTATATCCTTTGGTCTTAATCAAAGTAATCAGTTCGTTGATTCCGGTCTGTTTTAACGCCGAAATCGCAACAATGCTTAAGCCCAATTCTTTTTCCAGTTTATCCACATGGATATGGACGCCCTTTTTTTCCATGATATCCGTCATGTTGAGGGCAATAATGACATCGAGGTCCAGTTCCATCAATTGGGTCGTCAGATACAGACTGCGTTCGATGGAAGTGGAATCGACGATATTGATAACCAAATCCGGTTTTTCTGCCAATAAAAAACGCCGTGATATTTCTTCTTCGGCAGTGTAAGGGCTTAAAGAATAAATACCCGGTAAATCGATTAATTCGAAATCGGTTCCGATGATGGTACCACGTTTCTGTTCGATGGTAACCCCCGGCCAATTGCCGATTTTCTGGTTAGAACCGGTCAACAGATTGAAAAGGGTCGTTTTTCCGCTATTTTGATTGCCTGCTAAAGCTATTTTCATCTTCTATCACCTTAATATCTATCTGACGCATGTCCGCGCGTCGTAAACAAAGTTCATATCCGCGCAACTCAATATCGACCGGATCGCCCAGCGGGGCAATCTTTTTGATTTGCACCACAACCCCCTTGGTAATTCCCATATCCAACAGACGGCGCCTTAAAGCGGGGTTATCGTTATGAAGAGCCAGTACTACCGCTTTTTGGTTCAGTTGCAAATCGCTTAAATGTCCTTCCTCTCCGACTTTTAACCGTTTGGCAATTTTTTTAGATTTGTTGAATAACATACAGCCTCCAAAGGAAAGTTAACTTACGTTAACATTATACGCTTTTTTAAAACAGATGTCAACTGTTTCATTAACATTTGTCGCGAGTTTCGTCGGTCAAGAAAAACAGGCAAAATTGATTTTTAATGTAAAAAAAGCATAAAAAGAACGAAAATATGATACAATTTAGGTAAGATAAAAAAACGGTGATAACAATGAAAATATTGACTAAATCCAACGAAGACTATTTGGAAGCCATCGTCATCCTCTCCCAAAAGGATCCCAAAGTTAAATCGGTTGAGGTGGCGAGGTTGCTCGGAGTTTCGAAACCGGCCGTCAACAAAGCCATGAACGAATTGAAAGAAAACCTACTGATTGAAAAAGACAATTACGGCGATATCGAATTAACCGACCGCGGACGCACTCTCGGCAATCAGGTCTATCAGAAACATTTGCTGATTCGGTCCTTTTTGCTAAAAATTGGCGTCAGCGAAGAGATTGCGGATACAGACTGTTGCCTGATTGAACACGTAATCAGCGAGGAAACATACAACGCTTTGGTCAAATTAATGAAGGAAGTGCTTGATAAATAAAAACGGGCAAACCGGCTTAAACCGGACTACCCGTTTTTTTATTTTCGATTAACTTCGGTAAAAGGAGATAGTCGGAAAAGCAAATCACATCTTCCCCGGAAACGCCCGTCGAAGTATACCAGAAAGTTTTTAAACCGAGTTTTACGGCGGGAACAATATCGCATCGATAATCGTTTCCGATCATCGCGGTTTCTTCGGGGTTTAACTGATGTATTGCCAAAATCAGTTCAAAAAGCAGGGGACAAGGTTTACGCACCAAATTATCCGCGCTACTGTATACTTCGTCAAAATAGGAAAGTACGCCGATTTTTTTAAGCTGCTGCTTCAAAGTTCGGGCGGAAAAAGCCGAATTGCTTAAAGCCAGCAATTGATAACCGGCTGTTTTCAAGGTTTTCAGGCAATCAGCGATACCCGGCATGGCATCGATTGTTTCCGCGGCTTCGAGAAACGAAGTTTCCAACTCTTCAGGGTTTCCTTCCAAACGCAGCCCTTTCAGGAAAAAAGCCAAATAGTCCCGAAAAGGAATTTCCAACAAATGGTCTTTTCGGGTCTGGTAGGTAAAGGCAAGCAAATCGGCGCTGCGTTTTTGCCAAAGCATAAAAGGGGTTTGGGGAGCGAGCTGGTCATGCAACTTCTTCAGCCCTTTTTCGAAACTGAAGGACTTGCTATCGATAACCGTTCCTCCTAAATCAAAAATAACGGTTTTCATTTTCTCACCTAAAATAAACTTAATTGTTCCTGGATTTGGGGACGGCTTTTCCGTAAATCCCATATAGTTTGAAAATCGGTTATTATGCCGTATTTTTGGCATCTTTCCAAAAATACTTCCCATAGTTTAGTCCGGTTGAGGGACGGCACTTCAAATTGATTGCCGTAAAGACGCTGGTAATCATATTTCAAACCCGGAAAATGGCGGTCCAGCTGCGCATAGAAATATTCGCGGTTGCCGGTTCTTAAGGTTAACCCAAAATCAAAAACCAAAATATAGCTAACCCCCGCTTCGTGAGCGGCATCGACAATTCGCCCGATGTTTTCCGGCGTATCGTTGATAAAAGGCAAAATCGGGCCCAACCAAATGCCGGTCGTTATTCCCGCCTGGGAAAAAGTTTTCAATACTTCGAAGCGCTCGCTAGTCTTGCTGACGTGAGGTTCCAAAATCGAACAAAGTTTATCGTCAAAAGTCGTAATCGTCAGATTCACGATTGCCCGGTTTTTGGCATTGATTTTTCGGTATAAATCCAAATCTCTTAATATCAGAGCGCTTTTGGTCAGAATATTGATGCCGAAACCGTATTCCAGAATAATTTCGAGCATTTTTCGCGTATACTGCAAATCTTTCTCGATATGTACATAGGGATCGCTCATCGAACCGGAAGTAATAATACCTTTGCTTCTTTTCTTGGCCAGTTCCTGACCCAGCAAATCCAAAGCGTTTTCTTTTACCATGACGTTCTCGAAATCATCGATTTGGTAACAGGAACTGCGCGAATCGCAATAAATGCACCCGTGGGTGCAGCCGCGATAAATGTTGATATTTAAATCTTTGCTTAAAATTTGTTTGGCCTGAATATAACGCATTACGCTCTCCCGTTCCTTTTTAGCATTTTCAGCTTTTCTTGACATAAAGGGAAGAAAAAACCCACCAAAACCGGTAATTCGCCAATTATCACGGCCCAAAATGGGAATGTTTGCTGCTTTTCCCGATTAATCAAGAAGACCGTCAATAAACCCGCTGCAGCTAACAGATAAAAGACGATTTTTACCGTTTTTGTTCCTTTGTTATCTAACTTCGCTTCAAAAAGCGCCTGAATAACCAAAACCGCAAGCAAAGCGACTACCAGATATTCCAAAGAACGATCCCTGGTAAAATGGCAGGTTAAAACCACCGTTCCGACCGTTCCCCATTCGAAAACCGTACTAAAGGAAAGAAAAGACCAATCGACGATTTCATCCTCGAGGTTTAAATCCTGCGGTTTTAACAAAAACAAAACAGCTACCGTAAAGATTAACCCGCCGCTGATTCCCCAAAAGAAACCGGGTTTAAGAAGATACAGAAAAATCTCCCTGCCGAAGCCAAAGACCCGTAGGATCGGCATCAGGAACAAAACAATCAGAACAACGATTTTGCTTTTGGCATAATCGGGCTGATAAAATTGGATTCGGTAATCGCGGGTTAAACAGAGCAAAAAAAGCATTCCCCCGATTACGATATCCATAATCACGCTGTTTAGGAAAACAATGATATTTTCTTTTTCGAAAGCCGAAATCACTCCGGCAATCACCCCAAAAAGAACCGTATCGGCAACAGTATACTTGATAAAAACGGTCGGATCGAACCGACTCTTTTGGCCGAACCCTATCGCCAGTCCCAAAAAAACAAGCATCGACCATTTCAGATAAAAATGGTTGGGGAAAAAAAGCAGCTGACTGTAAAGATATGCGATATACTCGTTATTATCGCTGAGCGTCCTGATAAATTCTTTCACTTGGAAATAATCAAGCGCAAGCACCGCAACATTGATTAAAAGAAACGACAGAAGCGCAAACTTTTTGACCCGGTTCATTTTGTCCTCCCATGTCCTTTTTGGGAATTATACCACAAAAACAAAAAACCAAACATTTTTTCATAAAGCATAAAAAAATCCAGCTGGTTAAGGCTGGATTATTGACGCTTAATTTTGGTTTCCGTTTCTTACCTTCCGAACCAATTCCAAGAATTCCAGGCGATATGCATCGGTGAGTATTTCCGGTTTATCGATTCGCTCGATGATGTTGTTGTAAGAAGCGTTGCTTTTGAATTCCGAATCCCGTAACAACAATCCGAATTCCGCTACCCCACTGGCAAAGATAAAATCATTCGACGGTATTTCGGTTATTTCGCTGCAGGTTGCAACGATTTCGTTGCTTATAAAAGTAGTCGGATCTTTATATCTTAAGGTACATTTGAAGATTTCCGGGTTTTCGGCCTGATTTTCTTTTAAGACAATTTCAATCAGACAAACAGTCGTATGGCCGGCTCCGATTTCTCCCGCATCCGTTTCTTCGTTTTCGAATTCCTCGTCGGTGAGGATTTTGTTTTCGTAACCGATGACCCGGTATTTTTCTACAACCTCCGGATTAAATTCCACTTGCGCCTTGGTGTCCTTGGCAACCGTCATAAGGGTTCCGCCCAATTCTGAAACAAAGACTTTTTGCGCTTCCAAAATCGAATCGATATAATAATAGTTTCCGTTTCCGGCTTGGGCCAAAGTATCCATGGTACTAGCTTTGAGATTGCCTTCTCCAAAACCCAAAACGGTCAGATAGACGCCTGTTTCGCGCTTTTGACTGATAAATCGTTTTAAGCCTTCGATACTGGTAATTCCGACATTAAAGTCGCCGTCGGTTCCGAGGAAGACGCGATTATTTCCGCCTTCGACAAAGTATTTTTCGGCCAATTCGTAAGCCTTGTAGATACCTTTGCTGCCATGGGTGGAACCGGAAGCCGTCAGGTCGCTGACGATGGCACTGATTCGGGTTTTTTCGAAACCGAAACCCCCGTCAAGCACCACTTTGTCGCCTGCTGCATAGGTCACAATCGAAATGCGGTCTTGGTCGTTGAGATTGTCAATCAACAATTTGAAGGCATTGATCATGAGCGGCAATTTATTGTCGAAACCCATCGAACCGCTGACATCGAGCAAAAAGACAAAGTTGTTCGGTTTTTCGTTGTCAAGTTCAAATTCCTTGGCTTTGATTCCGATTTGGACGAGCTTGTTGCTATCGTTCCACGGACAATCGGCCACTTCCGTAAAAATCTTTAAGGCCTTGTCGGTATCGTTGACATAAGAATAATTGAAGTAATTGAGCATCTGCTCAATGTTAACCGCATCCTTCACCACCGGCCGGCCGTTATTGATTAACCGTCGGATATTGCTATAGGCGGCGTTGGAAGAATCCAAACTGACATTGACCTTGTTGTTGGTTGCGGTGTCGATATAGCCCTTTTCCACAAGTTCCAAATAAGATTCGAGGTTTCCTCCGGAATCCCTCGGAACATAGTTATGATAACCGCTATCCTTTGAGGCACAGCCAATTGTAAAAAACAAAACACAGACAAGGGACAAAACGAAAAATCTCTTCAAAACCAGTTTCTCCTTTCTTTTTAACCATTACCTAACCTTAAACAACTATTTGATAAAATAACAAATATCCAAAACTACATTGCCGAGTTCGTCGGGGGTGGTAAAACGCGGGCAGGCATAACGTTCAAAGAACCATAAAGCCCCTTGGACATCGGTAATTACTGTTTCGCCTCTTTGAACCAAAGTATTGCCACAGGCATCTTCGTGGCTGTAAAGGTTTCCTTCTTTCCCGTAAAGCCAAACAACCCCAAGGGTGCTTTCCGGAAAATCGACAAAGTCAAAACCGGCGGGAACCGGGGTATCTTTCGGCCTAAACATGCCAATCCAGTACTCGAAAGGTTCGCCTTCTTTCCAGCGCATCAAACCGATGTAGGCATCGCTGTCTTCAAAAAAGGGTTCCGGAATGGTCAATTGTTCCAAAGTTTCAAAATAGCCTTGGGAAAACCATTCTCCCCATTTGTTGGCAAATGACCCGTTTACCCGATCGGCATCCGAATATTTTCTCCCGATAAAACGGGTTGCGGGGAGAGCTTGCCGATAAACATTTTTGATTTCGAACATCCCTTTTTCTCCTTTATAAAATCATTATCCCATGATCTTTTAAGATCTTGAGGTCTTCTTCCGGCCAGAGCGAAGCCTGGACTTCACCAATATGCGCTTTTTCAAGCATAACCAGACATAAGCGGGATTGACCGATTCCTCCCCCAATCGAAAGAGGGAGGTTTTCTTCCGAGACATCCCGATGAAACGGATATTGCAATCTTTCCAAGGTATTTGTTACCTGAAGTTGATACCGTAAACTCCGTGCATCGACGCGGATGCCCATGGAAGACAGCTCCACAGCCTGACCGAGCGGATCATACCATACGAGAATGTCGCCATTTAATTGCCAATCGTCATAGTCCGGCGCGCGCAAATCGTGCCTGCTGCCGTTCGACAATTTGTCGCCGATACCGATGATGAAGACGGTTTTCTTTTCCCGGCAAATTGCGTTTTCCCTTTCTTTGGCCGAAAGATGGGGATACTTTTGCAACAATTGTTCGGAAGTGATAAAAAAGACCTCTTCTTCAATTGTCTCTTTCAACCCTGAAAACCGCTCGTTCAGTAATTCTTTCGTTTCGACAATTGCTTTGACGATTTTTCGGACAATTTGTTCCAAATAGGCGACATTGCGATCATTCGGTAAAATCACGCGTTCCCAGTCCCATTGATCGACATAAAGCGAATGGAGGTTATCCAGAGTTTCGTCTTTGCGGATTGCATTCATGTCAGTATACAAACCGCTTTCCGGCAAAAAGCGGTATTTATTCAAAGCCATCCGTTTCCATTTCGCCAGCGATTGGACAATTTCGATTGAATCGGGAAAAGCATTGATGTGGAAACTGACAGGCTTTTCGATGCCGCTTAAGTTATCGTTTAACCCCGAGGATTCTCGGACAAAAAGGGGAGCGGATACTCTGGTTAAATTCAATTTTTCCGCAAGCTTCCGTTCAAACGTATCTTTGACAAATTTGATGGCCTGTTGGGTTTCCATTAAATCAAGAATACTGGTATAGTTTTTCGGTATATAAACGCTCATTTGTTAATTCTCCTATTAATTAAATTTTTGTCGCCTTTTGTGCCTGGATTTTTTCGATGCACGCCGGGGCATCGAATTGGGCATTGTTGATAATTTTGGAAACCTGATAATATTCCATTAAACTGGCGGAATACGGTTTCAATGTGGCAAGCAATTCTTCTTCGTTTGTTAAACCGGGATTGAGCCACAATTTCTTGGCTTCTTCGGTTAAAATTACCGGCATGCGATCATGGACTTCCGCCATCAAAGGATTGGCATTGGTGGTAATAATCGCACAGGTATAAATCTTTGTACCGTCGCTTTTCGTATAGGCTCCCCATATCCCCGCAAACCCAAAGATTTCCTGATTCTTAACCAAAAAACGCATCGGGATCTTGTCGCCGGAAGTCTTTTTCCATTCGTAAAAACTGTCGGCCAAAATCACGCAACGGTGAAATTTGAAAGCCTTTTGAAAAGAAGGTTTGGTGGCAATTGTTTCGGCCCGGGCATTTATCAATTGCTTTACCGCTTTATCGTCCTTGGCAAAAGGAGGAATAAAACCCCAATTCAGGGTTCCGACCCGGTTTTTTTCGCCGTCNNTTGATAATGGCCAAAACCGGCTGACCCGGGGCAATATTATACCTCGGAAGCTTAAAATCATAACCATAATTCTCGATTTGATAATAATCGAGCAAATAATTGTCCAAAGTATATTTATTTACGCTTAAGGTAAAACGTCCGCACATGGTATACTCCTTTTTTAATTTTAAACTGATTATACCAGAAAAAACCCGGTAAAACAAGCAAATGAAAAACCGTTTTTTGGCATGGTTTTTTATGCGCTTGATGGTTT
>DCTZ01000035.1:20539-20667 GCA_002329485.1 Caryophanales bacterium UBA1427
AATAAACCAAGACATTATGCAAGTCTTTTCTTTTCAGTAGTATTATATCACTAATTATTCGAATGAGAAACATTTTAGGGTATACGATTCGTTGACTTAACCATTTTTCAAAAAAGAATTATAAAAAC
>DCTZ01000035.1:20758-20889 GCA_002329485.1 Caryophanales bacterium UBA1427
GCATGCGTGAAAGGCATGTGAGTTGAACCGCTTCTCCAACGGACCATACAAAATAAAACCATTATACATAACTGTACAATGGTGGAATCAACTTGAATGGCGCCCCTTCAAGGACTTGAACCTTGGACCCC
>DCTZ01000010.1 GCA_002329485.1 Caryophanales bacterium UBA1427
TTATTGTCTAAATAAATCGGCCTGTTTTAGGCTGTCATCGGCGCTTTTAAGGTACTTTTTCGCAACCAAACTGAAGTCAAAGCCCAATTTTTCGCTTAAACCGGTCAAATGTTTGAACCAGGCGACATTATGCCATTGCAAAGCCTGAAAGGCATGCCAAAGCAGGAAATGGTGTTTGTCTTCGTCCGTTACGGGACGGTCAAAATAAACTTCCAATAAGGCGTATCCCAGTTCAATCTCGCGGTTGCCGAAGCAGGCGATATCATAATAAAGATCGTTGTTCCCGCAAAACTCGTAGTCCACCAAAAAGATGGTTCCGTCACTTTGTTTTACGAAGTTTGACCGTTGCGCGTCGCCGTGGCAAAGGGTAAGCGGAAAACTTTTCAAATACGGCACATAGCGGTAAAAATGTTCTTTGACCCGATAATAATCGGCTTCGTGACGGTGGCCGACTTCTTTTGCATACCGTTCATAAAGTTCCAAACGGCCGTACGGATCGTAATCATTGACCGCAATCCTTCCCTTTTCGTGCAAGGAACGCAAAATCCGGGCTATTTCCCTAATATCAAAATCATCGGTCAAGTGCAGGCTAGTCCCTTCCACATAAGGAGTGATTTTGATTCCGTTCGTTTCGTTGAAATATTCGGTTTTGGGAATCGGCGTGATTTGTTCGATGATTTGCAGGTTCTGCCGTTCGATATGACGATCGACAAACTTTTCCGCATTCTCTCCCGGTATGCGCACGACTTTTTTAGCCCCACCGACCGAAACGACATAAGTATAATTGCTCATTCCCCCGCTTAAGCGATGGAGAATCGCAACATTATCGGTTTGATAAATTACTTTCAAAGTATCTATTAAGCGCATTTCGATTTCGTTCATGATTATTCGCTCCTCAAAGATAGAATTTTTTTGATTAAAGCTTCGCACGCTCTGGCCCGGTGGCTGATCGTGTTTTTCAATTGATTGTTGATTTCCGCCATTGTCAATTGATATTCGGGCAAATAAAAGATCGGATCATATCCAAAACCGTTGGTTCCCCGTTCTTCCCCGATAATCAACCCGGAAACTCTTCCGCTTGCTTCGATTAAATGTATACCGTCAAAATAAACCAAACAGGCAACAAAAGCGGCTTCAGCCGGAATTTTTGCCCCGATTAACTCGATTAGAGCTTTTCGCTTGGCGATGTAACTGGCCTGGGCAGCGAGGAAACGGGAGCTTTTCAGTCCCGGGGCGCCGTCCAAACAGACTACTTCCAATCCCGAATCATCGGAAATAACCGGAACCCGGTAAACTTCAAAATATTTCTTGGCTTTAATGGTGGCATTTTCCAAATAGGAACAGCCCGTTTCTTCCACTTCGATGGTTTGAACGGGAAAATCACTGACGGTCAAAACTTCGATGTGGTACTGATTTAACAACGCTTTGAATTCCTGAATTTTTCCCGGATTATGGGTGCCGATTAATACTTTCATCCTTAACTTCCTTTTCTTATATCATTATTATAGCAAAACAAAAGCAAAAAAAGTTAAGAAAAGCAAAAAACCAAATGCAAAAGCAAATTGCAAATAGCAAATGCTTTACATTTGGTTTACTTTGCCGATTGTCAACAAAACCTTTTCGGTTATTCCACCGGGTTAAAGACCGCTTCGTAAATTACCGTATCGGTTCCGTTAATGGTCAGACGGCCGACGGTCAGATTGGTCTTAACCGTATCGGTTAGCGAGGCAATCAGGGTTTCCGGGAAATCTTGGCTTGTGGCAAAGTTGATGACCAGGGCATCGCCTGACAGTTCGTAACTGTATCCTTCATCGGTTACCACTCCGGTTTCGAAAACGATCCGTTGGATAATGAATTCGCATAAATCCGCTTCCAAATGGAAATAAGTAATCGGAAGCGAGTAACCGTCGTAATGGGTAATTATGGTAGCTGGAAAAGCTTCGTAAAGGAAAAGCGTTTCATAGGTTAAGTTGATGCCGTTTTCCCGGCGGATTTTGGTAAACTTGTAGCCGCCAACTTCATTGACGATTTCATCGTTGATTTTAATAACCACTTCTTTGATTTCGTCGTTTGTGAAAGTCCAAGCGATTGATTCGATTGCTTTTCGGCCGGCCGAAAACAGGAAATCTTCTGTGACGTTCAAGGTAAGAACGGTTCCTTCGATGGTGTAATCGATTAATTCGGCGGAGGTATGAATCGCGGAGTGATAGCCTTCGGGAACTTTATCGAAACAGCAGGTAAGCAGTTCCCATTTTTGGTGAATTTCGTCTTCCGCAATACTTTCCACCGGAACTTGTAAACCGACCAACTTTCCTTTTTCGTTTTCCACATAGACAACCTGCCGGTATGGCAAATCCTTGTTTTTATCGTCAGTTGGAACTTTGCCAAACCATTTTTGATAGACGGAAGATGGTATTAATAAAGCGGTAGCAACTAACAGGATGATTGCTGCCAAAATAATAATTTTCTTTTTCATAGACAACACCTCACAAAAGCATATTAACAAAAAACATAATTTATGCCTTATTGTGGTGGCTTTTCCCCGTTTGTCATACAATTGTGCAACGAATAATAAAAACGCCCTTTTTCGTTAATTTATCAAAATCGGGGCGAAAACGTTTGAAAAATAGTATAATAATCATGAGGTGATTTAAGTGAATGCCGATTATACCAAACAGACGCCGAACCTTATCGATGGCAGCAACAAACGCAGTTTGGCGATCATTTTAGCCTATGTGATCGTATTTTTCTTGGCGGGGACATTTGTCGCCTACCTAGTTCTTTTATTATATGCTTTGATCAATCATGTCGACCCCAAAGCGCTTTACGATTCGGAAGGCAATTTGGCCGGTGATGCCCAACTCTTTGTCGGATCGATGACGAACTTCTCGGTTTATTTGGTCGGGTTGGTTATTATTTTGTTGTTGGCCAAACCTTATTTGCTTCAGGACTTGGAATCATCGCGAAATAACACCAAAAAGTTTTTTGTGTTCATCGGACAGGGCATTCTGATTTATTATGTAGGCAACGTAATAGGCAATATACTGACCGAACTTTTGGGAATTACGGGCGATTCGGAAAACCAAAAAACCATCGTGGCGCTTCTTCAAAGCAAATACGTCGCCATTGTGCTCTTAACCACGGTTATCCTTGCCCCTTTGATTGAAGAAATCGTCTTTAGGAAAGCTTTTTTCGATTTGCTTTCCAAGAAAACCAAAATGAATTCGATAACCATTATTGTCGTTTCCGGAATTTCCTTTGCCATGATTCACTTTGTGATGGCGATTCTCGATATTCTCTTAAGCGAACAAGGACTGGGAGCTTTGCTTTCCGAATTGATATACATCGTTCCGTATTTTATATCCGGATTGGTCTTAGGCTATATTTATGAAAAATCGGAACGCAATATCTTGGTTCCGATTACCATTCATATGCTCAACAATATTCTTTCCGCTATTCTGATTCTCTTTTTCCCGAATTTGGGAATGTAAAAAAGTGGTGCATTCGTAGGAAATGCGCCACCTTTTATTTGATGAGGGATTTGATTTTATTGCTGCTGACAAAGCGAATGCGATGATGAGAATCGATCTGAATCTTTTCACCGGTTACCGGATGAACGCCCTCATACGGAGGAATAATCTGTTTTTCGAAAGTACCGAAATTGACGATATTGACTTTTCCGTCGGTTATTAATCCTTGGACAATCAAATCGAAAACTTGGTTCACAATATCCTCGATATCTTTTTTGCGATAGGGAGAATTGTTGAAAATAGCCTCGATAATATCGCTTTTGCGCATACCCTTTCACCTCTGCCTTTAATTATACCATAAAGGGAAGGGAATCGCGCTATTTTTTCTAATTAAATAATAATTGTGATTATTAACCCTTTGCCGTGGTTAATCACTTTACCCAAAGCTTCTTTGAACTTATATTGGACATGATCGGGAACCGAATGAATTTTGGCTTTAATGCCATCACCGATGACATCGCAGAGTTTCCGACCGAAGATTTCGCTGTTCCACAGTTTGCTTGGGCTGGTTTGATAATCTTTAACCATGTGTTCCAAAAGAGCTTCGGCTTGTTCCAACGGACCGATAATCGGTTCAAAACTGGAATCGACATCCACCTTCGTTATCTGAAGCGCCGGCGCGGTGGCTTTTAATTTGATGCCGTAACGGCCGCTTTGCTTGATAATTTCGGGTTCTGCCAAAACCATGTCGTCTACCGACGGCACCGCTAAACCGTAACCGCATTGATTGACCATTTGCAAAGCCGGACCGATTTGACTTTGGATTTGGCGCGTATCCGCATATTCTTGCAACAAACCGATGAGCTCGCCTTTGTTTTCGATTCGCCGACCGATTATTTCCTCAATGGAACGTTGATACATCTCTTCGCTACAATCCAAACTGACATCGACCACACCGGTCCCCGGATCGATATTGGTTACTTCCACCCGTTCAAACAATTCGCTTGCTTTCAGTTCGTCCATCATTGTAAAGACATCTTTCATCTTGCGGTATTTGGAACTGGCACTTCTGATTTCTGTCGCAAAAGCCTGTTTGTAGGAGACATTGTCTTTTAACGATTTCACCCAATCAGGAATTTGCAGATTGAGTTCGGAAATATCGAATTCGTTGAGCGCTTCTTTAAGCAGTTCATCGATTTCGGCTTCGGTAACGTTAAGCAAATTGAGCGGAATGACGCTGACGCCGTATTTTTCGGCCAGTTCTTTGGCCAAATCCCGAGTAACCGTATTATTCGGATTGACGGTGTTGAGAATTATGACAAAAGGTTTTCCGAGCTCTTTGAGTTCGTTAACAATTTGTTCTTCCACTTTTTCGTATTCGCTGCGCGAAAAATCCCCAAAAGAACCGTCGCTGGTAATAACCACCCCGATATGGCTGTGCGATTCGATTACTTTTTGGGTTCCGAGGGTTGCGGCTTCTTCAAACGGAATGTCGTCGCCGTACCATGGGGTTTTGACCAGACGGGCACTGCCGTCTTGGTTTAAATAGCCGTTTGCGCTCGGAATCACGTAACCGACGCAATCGACAAGGCGTACACTAAAAGCAGTATCATCACCGACCGTGATTTTGATATTGGTACTTGGAACAAATTTCGGCTCCACCGTCATAATGGTCTTTCCTTCCGCACTTTGAGGAAGTTCGTCCCGTACTTTTTCCGCTAACTTATCGTCCCTGATATACGGCAAAACCTTCTTTTCCATAAAATGACGAATGAAGGTACTTTTTCCGCTACGAACCGCTCCGACAACCCCAATATAAACTTCTCCTGAGGTTCTGGTTGCTACTGCGCGCATAATTTTGTCACTCATATAAAATTCCTCACCTTCAATGTTTCTACACTACTTTATGAACCTCTAGGCAAAAATATAACAAAGAAAGAAAAAAAGTTGGACAAAATCCAACTAATCCTTCGCTCTCTCCAAGCGTTTTTCCATTTGCTTTTTTTGGGCTTTGTATAGGTTATAATCGTTTAAAACCGTTCCCAGCGAAAAAGGAACTAAACCTTCATCGATGCGATTTAAAAGGAGTTTTAAATTTTTTTCAATGATTACGATTAAATCGGCAGGATATTTAAGGTCTAATTTGTTGAAATCGAATTCGTCCCGGTCAAGGACTAATTTGTCGCCGCTAGGAAACACTTTTACATCGAGATCATAATCAATATACTTAACCCCTTCTTCATCTTTAACATAAGGTGAACTCAGGTTGCAATAATAGTATACTGAGTGATTTCGCATCATACAAATGATATTGAACCAATAATCTTTGAAAAAATAACAAACCGCCGGTTCTTTGGTGCGCCACCTGCGTCCGTCTCCGTCAATGACATTGGCCCGATCGTTTACTAATACTAACATATCGCTTGTTTCGCGAACAATATAACCATATTGCCATACGCGATGAAGGTCACCATTATGTTTATAACTGATAATTTCTACCTTGTTATACAAATTGACCCTCTTTCTACTCGAAAATATTATATCAAACTTTTTTCCTTTAATAAAATAATATGTTAAGTTTTTATTTTTTTGTCCTTTCGAGGTAAAAAAAGACGCTTTTTAAGAAGCGTCAGGGACAAATTTTTTGATTAAAAAGATTAAGCGGTCGTATTCTTTTTCCAACAATTCGGTAATCAGATCGACAAATGCTTGTATATTCTTATTTACTTTATATTCTTCAAGCGCATTAAAATATTCTTTTTGTTTTTTAACCGGGATGCTCACCGGCAAATATCCGTGTTTAATCAATTGGAAATTCAAAACCAAGCGGGCTGTGCGGCCGTTTCCGTCCAAAAAAGGATGAATTTTCGCGATTTGCAAATGCGAAAAGGCGGCAAGTCCCAAGGCTGAGCCGGAAAAATGTTCGGCTTCAAACATAAATCTTTCCATGCGATCGTAGATTTTTAAATAGCTTGGGGGAATATGGCTCGAACCTTGAATGCGAATATCGACATTGCGATATAAGCCCCCTTGCATAAAACTACCCATCAACGATTCATGGATATCCTTGATAAATTCACTCGTTAATGCGCGATTGTTTTTTGCTTCTTCTGCTACCATTTGAAAAGTCTGATAGTGATTGTAAACATTGCGACGGACATCACCGTCGATTCTGGTTGCTAATCCCTTCGCTATCGAAACAACTTCTTCCAATGGCAATTCTTTTAATGGGTTTTCCATTGCAACAGAATGCTTGGTAAAAACACAAGCAAAATTAAACCGATATAGGTCAAGTTCAGTTTGCGGGACTTTATCGATATTTCGATTGACAAAGGCCCTTTTTTCCTCCAACTGCATATCCATGCACCTCGACTTTCTACTAAAAGTATATCATAAAATTGCTTTTTGGGCTACAAAGATATTAAAAAAATACGTTAATAGCTCTTTTGGCTATAAAGGTTAAAAAGGATTAATCTTTTTTTAGTCACTTCTTTTGAAAAAAAGAGCCTTTTGGATTATAATAAAAGTAACGAAAAACAAAGGGAGGAAATAAACATGTTATTTAAATGTTCTGTTTGCAATTTCACCTACGAAGGAGACGAAGCTCCAGATTTTTGCCCAAAATGTGGTGCTCCGAAAGAAAAATTCAACCAATTGGACGAAGCAGCCGCAAAAAAAGTCTATGCCAGCGACGAAACCAACGATTTATTGATGAAATTTGTTGCTGCCGCCCATGATTTAATCCCATTATGCGAAAGAGGCATTGAAATCAACTTGGATCCGGCTTGCCGCAGTTTCTTCACAAAAGCCAAAGATGCGCTTTGGACTCTAAAACAAAATGCCAAAGCCGAAATCGAAAACCACATCGGCAAAGGCAAATGGTAATTCGTTGATTAAATATCCGTAAATGACAAAAGAAAGCAGACAGGTTCGAACCTGTTTGCTTTCTTTTATTTTTTCAAAGTTACGACCGTTACACCCATGCCCCCTTCGCCGGCACCGCCAAAGCGGTAACTTTCGACATGGGGATTTTTGTTCAGGAACGATTGCACTAATTCCCGGATGGCTCCTGTGCCATAACCGTGGATAATGGTAAACTGGAGGGTGCCCGAAAACAAACAATCGTCGAAATATTTTTCAAGCTTTTCTTTTGCTTCTTCATAACGGAGTCCACGTAAATCCAGGGTTAAGGAAACCGTAGCCTTGGAAGCCACTTTGGTAAAACTTCCAAGGTTTTTGAAACTTTCGGTGTTTTCGCCCGTTTGAGTCGGAGTTTGGTCGACTACTTCCAAATCCGCGGTTTTAACCTGCAACATGGCATTCCCGACCTGCACAAGCCAAAGATTGGTTTTTAACTGTTCCAAAACGGTTCCGTACTGATCGTATTTGACAATCCGCACCGAATCGCCGACGACCGGATTACGGTTGATTTTTTTCGGTTTGGAACTTTCCGTCTGTTGGTCGAGTTCCCCGATTTTTTGCTTGATTTGAACGATTTCGTGATGCTTGATTTCGCGGTTTTTTAATTTTTTGGCTTCTTCGAGAATTGCCAAAGCTTCTTTCTTGACATTTTCTATTATTTTTACGGCTTCTTTTTGAGCTTCATTTAAGATTTTGGCTTTTTCTTTTTCGATATTGGCTTGTTCTTTCTTAACATCGCTCACCAATTTTTGGTAATTATGTTTTTCGATTTCCAAAGCGGCGCGGTTATCTTCCAGGCGCCTTGCTTCAGTTTCGAGTTTGCTGATGAGCACGCTGACTTCCGATTGTTGGGTGGTCGTCATCCGTTTGGCTTCTTCGATGATTTCGCCCGGCAACCCCAAACGCATGGCGATATTATAAGCGTTGGAGGCGCCAGGCCGGCCCAAAATCAAGCGGTAAGTAGGACTCAGGGTATCTTGATTGAATTCCATCGAAGCATTGATAACTTTCGGATGGCGATAAGCAAAAGCTTTCAGTTCCGGGTAATGGGTGGTGGTGATGAAGGAAATCTCCCGGTCCAACAGATATTTCAAAATCGCAAGCGCCAGATTCGATCCTTCAATCGGGTCGGTTCCCGCACCGATTTCGTCAAACAATACCAACGAATTGGGCGTGACTAACCCCAAAATCGCCACGATGTTGTTCAAATGGGACGAAAAAGTCGAAAGATTGGTATGAATGCTTTGGTCATCGCCAATATCGCAATAGACTTGGTCGTAAATCATGATTTCGCTTTCTGGGTCAGCAGGAATCAGCAACCCGCATTTCACCATCAAAACCAACAAACCAACGGTTTTAAGCAAAACCGTTTTACCGCCGGTGTTGGGACCGGTTATGATTATTCCCCGAATATCTTTCTCGAAATGAATATTGTTGGGAATGACCCGTTCGACTTTCAAAAGAGGATGACGGGCATTAATCAGGTTAAACCGGTGTTGATTGTTGATTTGTGGACGACGTGCTTCGTATTTTAGTGCGAGTTTCGCTTTCGCAAACAATAAATCGATGGTTACCAAGGTTTGAAAAGAGACAGTCAAATCAGAACTGTTGTTATCAACTTCCAGGGTCAAGCTTTTCAAAATCCGATTGATTTCGTCGCTTTCGGCTTTTTCCAAATCGGTTTTTTGACGCATCAAATCGGCAATGGCGAGCGGTTCGATAAAATAAGTCTGACCGCTGGCCGAAACGTCGTGCACAATGCCTTTGACGACGTTTTTGTACTCCGCTTTGACCGGCAAACAGTAACGGTCTTTCTTTAAGGACACAATCGCCTGGGAAAGTTTATCCTGCTCTTTTTGCATGATTTCTTGGAGTTTGTTCTTGATGCGTCCGTCCATTTGGCGTAATTTGGTGCGAATCGAACGCAATTCTTCGCTCGCTTCGTCCAAAACATACCCCGTATCGTCCACGGACTTGCGCAGTTTTTTGTCAAAGGTTTCATTTAAGCTAAGCTGATTGACCAATTCCTGATAATATTGGCAACCGATTCGGTCTTTGATTAGACTTGCCAAATGTCGGTAATTACCTTTAACGGTATCGTACAAACGCACCGTTTCATACAATTCCAGGGGCGATAAAACCGCACCTTTTTGGGCTAATTCGACGATACGCAAATAATCGCTTCTGATGTAAACGTGAGCCCGACCGAGTCGCATCGTGATGACGAGTGCTTCGTCGGTTGCATCCAATTCTTGATTCAGCTTAAGCAAATCATTGAGCGGTTCCAATAGGAGCGCTTTTTCTTTGGCGAGAGGGATTTGCGCAAATTGGGACAATTCTTCCAAAACGGTGGTCAGCTCCAATTTTTGATAATACAATTCATTATGCTTCATAATTGACTCCTATGTCGAATTTTATCGTTATTTTTAGTTTATAACCATTTCGAGAAAAAAATTCCGCGTTTTTTCCCCTTTTTTTGCAATTTTGTGATACAATAATATAAAGAAAAGGGGGGTGGAACTGTGAGCAGAGCCATAAAAGTTACCAGCGATCAAATGAATTCCATGCTTGAATATTATGCCAATTTCTTGCAATACCAAGAAAATTCGCATATCATTGCCCGTGCTCGGACGGAGAATGCGGTGATAACCTTTTATTCAACCAATACGGTCCTCTTCCAAGGCATCAGCGAATTGACGGAATATTCTTACTGGGCGGAAAAGTGGGGACTTAAAACAACCAAAGCAAACGAGGAAGCTAAATCCTTATATGAGAATTTATCGGTCATCGGTTCCGACGAAGTGGGGACGGGCGATTATTTTGGTCCGATTGTGGTTTGCAGCACATTCGTTTCGAAAGAACAGATTCCCCAATTAAAACAATTAGGCGTAAAAGATTCCAAGTTGTTGACGGATGAAGCAATTAACGAAATTGCTTATAAAATCAAAGACTTGATTACTTATTCTCTGTTGGTTCTTTCTCCCGAAAAAATCAATTCTTTAAACCAAACAAACCAGGATAATTTCAATTTTATCAAGGCATTTCTCCATAATTGTGCCATTAATAGTATACTAAAGAAACTCCATAATGTAAAGTATGACGCGATAATAATCGACGAGTTTACGCCGAAGGAAAAATATTTTCAATACCTAAACAATCACCCGCAAGTCGAAAAAAACATCACGATGGTACCAAACGGGGAAAAAGCGCATGTTGCGGTGGCGGCCGCTTCCGTTTTGGCCCGCGCGGCTTTCTTGCAGGAACTTAAGAAAATGTCCCAACAATGGCAAGTCGAGCTCTTAAAGGGAGCAAGCAATATGGTCGATAAACAAGCCATCGCTTTGGTCAAAAAGTACGGTTTTAAAACCTTAAGCAAAGTGGCCAAAATGAAATTCGCCAATACCGAACGGGTTTATGATTATTTCAATTCCCACAAAAGCAGTGTCAATGAGTAAAAGCCCACTGTCTGTCACTTATGGCAGATAGTGAGCTTTTTTTATTTTTCGCTGTCCTTCCTTAGTTCTTCCAACATTTTTTTAAAACTTTCCGGAAGTTCGCTATCGAATTCCAACCATTGTTTGGTGCGGGGATGGCTGAATCCCAAATTTTTGGCATGTAAAAATTGCCCTTCGGTTCCGACCACTTTTTTTGGTCCGTAAAGCGGATCTCCGAGCAACGGATGGCCGATATAAGCCATATGCACCCTGATTTGATGAGTGCGGCCTGTTTCCAAGGTAAGTTCCACCAAAGTATGGTTTTTGAACCGCTCCAAAACTTTAAAATGGGTCACCGCTGGTTTGCCGTTTTCCACAACCGCCATCTTCTGTCTGACGGTCGGATGCCGGCCGATCGGGGCATCAATCCGTCCCAAATTATGGTTAATTACGCCGTAACAGATGGCAAGATATTTCCGGGTGGAAGTTTTTTGTTTAAACTGTTCGCTTAACTGACGATGGGCAAAATTGTTTTTGCACACGACAAGGAGACCGGAAGTATCTTTGTCAATCCGATGAACGATGCCCGAACGGGTTACTCCTCCCAAATTCGAAAGCGAGGCCGAGTGATACATTAAAGCATTGACCAAAGTTCCGGAACTGTGGCCGAACGCCGGATGTACGACCATTCCGCTCGGTTTGTTGACCACAAGCACATCTTCGTCTTCATATAAAATATCCAAAGGAATATTTTCTTCCGCAATCTCTTTAACGGGAAGCGGACGTTCGATCAACGATATCACATCACCCGGTTTAATGGCATAGCTTGGTTTGACAGTTTGGTTATTGACAAGAACCAATTTCTCGTCAAAGTACTTTTTAAGCTCGCTTCGGGAAGTTTCGGAAGAAACACTTGCCAAAAATTTGTCAATCCGGCCCTGTTCGTCCGTTACGGTAAAAGTTTTGATTTTATCTTTATCCATCGTTTTCAACCTCAGTGGTTTTCGGTTTGTTTTTTCCTTCGAAGAAAACCAGATAAATCATGAGCATAATCACGCCCACCGTCAAGCAGCTGTCCGCAAAATTAAAAATCGCAAAATCCACAAAAGTTACTTCGATGAAATCGAAAACCCCTTTTCCGGTAAACAAACGGTCGATTAAATTTCCGACGGTACCGCTGAAGATAAGTACCAAACTGAAACTGTAAATTTTCTTCTTTTTAAAGTCCACATCCTTCAAAAAATAAGCCAGGACGATTGTTGCCAAAATACTTATGACGGTTAACAGTTGCAATTTTCCGGAAAAGAAACTAAAAGCTGCTCCGGTATTATAGGTGGAATGAAAATCCAAAATACCCGGAATAATGGTAACCGACTTTCCTAAAGGAATCCAGTTTTTAATCACAAGTTTACTTATTTGATCAATCAAAATCAAGACAGCCGAAAGGATGTAGGCTATTAAGATCATCATTATTCATCACTCCTCTACAAAACAAAAACTACAAAAGCGAAATAAACGAGAATGATGACGACACTAAAAGGATGAAGTACTTCTTTAAGAAAGTAAGCACCATAATTGATATTTTTTAGTTTTTCGACATCAGGAAAATATATTTGCAACAATTTAACATAAATGACCGCCGATAAACCAAATCCAATCACAATCAGCAGGCTGGTCAGCGCCGATAATATCCAGAAAAACGGCATCACTTTGGAATAAATAAAGTAACACGAGGAAATAATCAACACAAAAGGTACGGCGATAACAAGCGTCGTTAAAAAAGCAAACAACAAGGCTTTCCAGGTTTTTGGGCCTTTTAATTCCAATTTTTCTAAGATATCGCTGATTTTTGAACCTTCCTGGTACAACTTAATTAGCTTTTTCATTTAAACCTCGCATAAAGTCAATTGCTTCCTGCAGTGTTTTAACCGGAACAATTTGCATAGAGGAATTGATTTCTTTTTGCATGGCTAAGGCATCTTTTTCGTTGTTTCCTCCGGCTGGTACAAAAAAGTACCTAAAGCCGTAAAGGGAAGCCGACAAGATTTTTTGTTTGATGCCCCCGATTTCTCCTACGTTACCGTCTTTGTCGATTGTACCGGTACCGGTTATTCTTTCCTCATTGCCGTTTAAACCCGAATCCAAAGCATCATAAATGGCCAGGCTCATCATTAGACCGCCGCTTGGACCCATTGACGAATGTTCTTTGGGCGAGGCCACGGTCGAATCGGTGATTTGGTATTTGGGATATAAGGCTAGGCCTAATGCAAAACTGCCTTGGTATTCCCCAAATATCGCTTCCTCGGTGACAGGAATATTATCTCTAATAACCGTTAACGTCACTTTCAAGTTATCCTGACTGATGTTTTCTCTGACGGAATCATAAAGTGCGAAAAAAGCTTTTTGATCCGAAAAACTTTGGCCATTAATCTTAATAATGATATCCCCGACTTGAAGACTCGGGCTTGCATTCTTAATCAAATCATAAACGATCATTCCCTGAAAGGCAGCGTTTAACGGCATACCCGCTGCCTGATAGGCTGCCAGTACGGCCGCTTCCATGCTTGCTTCTTTGGCGATTTGACCTTTGATTTGGTCGAGATTGTCATCTTCGGGAGTCGTTTCTTCCAACAAATCAAAATAAGGATCGAACAGAATAAAACCTTTTCCCAATAAAGACGATTGCTTTTTGGTATAAACGCCCGTCAGGAAATAGGAATCGCTGCCCCCTTCGATATCAAGGGTGGCCGAGACAGGAAAAGGAGGGGCAGGGACTATAACATTGAGCGTTTGGGGAATTTGCTTTAAAACCAGCATTGCGCCCGTGATGAGGCCCAAACCGAAAAAAACCACCAGCTGTTCGGTAAATTTGGTTTTAAGGGCTTTGGGGCGAAGCAAACAATAAATCAGCCCAAGCCAGATTAGGGCAAACAAAGCTGCCCATAAGAAAAACCCGTAAGGAAGCAGTTGGTAAAACTCTTCATATAAAGATTTTACCAACCATAAGATTACTCCCAAAAAACCGGCATTGCCTATTCCCAAGATTATTATAAAAGTTCTTTTATTAATGATTTTGTGTTTTTTCATAATTTACCAACCAGTTAATCGCTTCATCCAAAGTTTCCACCGGCACCAATTGCATTTTGGGATTTCGCAAGGCATCATAGGCAGCTTTGGCTTCCACGTAATTAGGGCTTTCGTCCAAATTGATTACCCCGTTTTCCCGATAAACCGGCACGAAAAAGACATCGGCTCCCGAAAGATGGGCGGTAATGACTTTTTGTCTGACTCCGCCGATTGTGCCGACAAAGCCGTGCGAATCGATTGTGCCCGTTCCGGCAATTCTTAAGCCGTAAGTAATATCGATATCCGTTATGGCATTATAAATCGACAAAGCCTGCATCAACCCCCCGCTGGGGCCCAAAGTTCTGGCTTTATGAAGAGTATAACCGGGATTTGCTTCCATTATCGTATAGTATTCGTAAAGATACAAACCGAAATAAGGATTGCCATCCCCGTTTGCTCTTTTCGGAGTAACAGAAACAGTCTTTTTTTCATATTGTTCATCGTTATTTAACCTTAGGACTGTCGCCTGATAGCTTTTCCCTGCGATATAAGGCATATTGCCAATCAGATTGGACAAAGTATTCCCGTCGGTGATGGGAGTACCTTCCCATTCGGTGATAATATCGCCGATAAACAGGCCGTCCGCCTTGTCAATTGTCGTGGTATGAATAATCATGCCTTCAAAAACGGTTTTGATTTCTTTGCCGGCGGACCGGTAAGCGGCAATCAGAGAATTGGTTATACTGACATTTTTTTGGATTGTCCCGGAGCGATAATTTTCTTTTCCGGATAAATGGATAAAAGGAAGCGATTCCTCTACTTCCATTTTCGGATTTAAAAGCGAGATTAGATAGGTTAACAGCGTTGTCCGGTCGCTCGTATAAACCGAAACGGTGTTTATCGAACCTTTTTGCTGGTAATCGGTTTCTACCGAAATTACTTCTCTCACTTCGTTTAAATCTCCGGGAGCGGTAATATCGTAATCGACCCGAATTATCGATGCAACAACAATAAACAAATAAGGAAGGGCAATAATCAATAATAGCTTACGATACTCTTTCAGTAAAGTTTTCATTGCGATACGGTCAGCTTGATTTCATCCATTTGGCGATATTTGACGTTTGCGGAAGCGAGCATCCGTTTTCCGGCCATGCTGGATTCCGTGTCCGCATACTTATCGCTCATATAGACGATTTCCTTTATTCCGCTTTGAATAATCAATTTTACACATTCGTGACAAGGAAAAAGCGTCACGTAAAGAGTTGCGCCTTCCAGCGAAGTTGTTGCATTCAAAATCGCATTCGGTTCGGCATGCACGACATAAGGATACTTGGTATCGAGAAAATCGCCTTCGCGGCCCCACGGATATTCGTCGTCGCTGCAACCGACCGGGAGTCCGTTGTAACCGATGCCGATGATGCGTTTGCTTTGATTGACGATGCAAGCACCTACTTTGGTATTAGGGTCTTTGCTGCGCATGCTGGAAAGCAAGGCAACACCCATAAAATAATTGTCCCAACTTAAATAATTGGTATCTTTCGTTACTTTATTCATTTTTACCCTCTTCCTTTTCTTTTTCCTTCTCGATACATTCGCGTAATTCTTTGATTACGGTTTCTTTATCTTTGGCATTTTTGACGGAACAGAAAGGATTGGTGCACCCCAAGCATTCTTCAGGAATTTCCGTTCCTTCCGGAACTTTAATGCGCCGATTTAGGAAAAAGGTTCCGAAGAAAAGCGCTAAAGCTCCCAATAAAATCAATATTTCTTTCCAAAACATTAGCAATCCTCATTTCGTTAATTGTTTAAGCACATAATCCGCCGCAACCACTCCGGCCGTAAAAGTGACCGGCATGTAGGATCCGAGAATTCCGTCCAGTTTTTCTTTAGGCTTTTCGGTTGAAGCAACAACCAAGAAGTTTAAAGATACTCCTTCGCTACGCAAACGGGTGCGCAGCATCCGGGCAAGCGGATCGGTGGTTGTTTGATTCATCTTGACGATTTTGATTTGCGTTAAATCGGTTTTAAGTGCCATGCCCATCGAACTGATAAACGGAATATTTTTTTGTTGGCAATATCCAATTAACGCGCATTTGGCATCAAGCGAATCGATGGCATCGATTAAATAATCCAAATCAGGGGGAATAACCGAGGTCAAATTAGCACTTTCTAAGCGAACGCTATGCAAAACCACTTTTGCCCCAGGATTGATATCAAGGAGGCGGATTTGGAAAGCCTCGGTTTTCAACTGATTATGGGTCGAAGTTAAGGCAATTATTTGGCGGTTGGTGTTGGATGGTTGAACCGTGTCGAAATCGATTAAGGTCAGTTTACCTACGCCACTACGGGCCAGGACCTCGACAGCTGCCCCGCCGACACCGCCCAGTCCCACCACCGCAACATGTGCGTTTTGCAATTTGGCAAGACCTTCCGCCCCGATAATCGGCAATAAACGTTCATAATAGTTATTCATCGATTTTAATTCCTAACTCCTTCAATTGGCGCTTCGAAACTTTGGACGGCGCATCGCTCATTAAGCAACGGGCACTGGCCGCTTTCGGGAACGCTATAACTTCCCGCAACGAATTATTGTAAGTAAGAAGCATAACCAAACGGTCAAAGCCTAGGGCGATGCCGCCGTGAGGCGGAGTACCGTATTTCAAGGCACCGACAAAGAACGAGAATTGTTGTTCGATTTCTTCATCGGTCATGCCTATGGCTTTAAACATCCGGTTTTGGATTTCCTGGTTGTGAATCCGGATGCTTCCGCCGCCGAGTTCATAACCGTTCAAGACGATGTCGTAAGCTTTGGCATGCACTTTTTCGGGTTGGGTAAGCATCAAATCAACTTGGTCATCTTTAGGTGCCGTGAACGGATGGTGCGCCGCAACATACCTCTTTTCTTCTTCCGAATATTCGAAAAGCGGCCAATCGACAACCCAAAGGAAATTGAATTGTTGTTGGTCGATTAAATCCATTTCCTTGGCCACCTGAAGTCTTAAGGCTCCCAAAGCAAAGTTGGCATTTTCCCAAGTATCGGCGACAATCAAAACCAAGTCATTGTGTTTCAGCGCCAATTGTCCGGTGATTTTTTGGCTGTTTTCTTCACTGATATATTTGACAAACGATCCGGACAAACCGGCTTCGTTAACCTTAAGCCAAGCCAAACCGGAAGCATGGTACTTTTTGGCCATTTCCGTCAGGCGGTCGATTTCTTTGCGCGAATATTTTTCGGCGCCCATCGGAACAACGATGGCTTTGACTATGCCGCCTTTGGCCAAAGCGGAATCGAAAACCGGGAAATTTAATCCTTTGGCCCAGGCACTGATATCCTGCAAAAGGATTTCGAAACGGGTGTCCGGTTTGTCGGAACCGTATTTGTCCATCGCTTCCTGATAGGTCATCCTTGGGAACGGAGTCGGGATGTCAATATTGAGAGTATCTTTCCATACTTTTTTCAACATGCCTTCGACCACTGTTTGGATATCTTGTTCATCGATAAAACTCATTTCGATATCGACTTGGGTAAACTCCAATTGCCGGTCCGCCCGTAAATCTTCGTCGCGGAAACATTTGACGATTTGGTAATACTTTTCCAGGCCTGCCACCATCAAGAGTTGCTTATACATTTGGGGGGATTGCGGCAAAGCATAGAATGAACCGGGATAAACCCGGGACGGAACCAAAAAGTCTCTGGCCCCTTCCGGAGTCGATTTGCCGAGCATCGGTGTTTCGACTTCGATGAAATCAAGCGCATCCAAATAATTCCGAATGGACATGGCGGCTTTGTGGCGCATGATTAAATTCTTTTGCATAACCGGACGCCGTAAATCCAAATAACGGTAACGCATTCTGACTTCTTCCAAAGCATCGGTTTGATCCTGAATCAAGAGGGGCGGGTTTTCGGCTGTATTCAGAATTACCAATTCATCCACCAATACTTCGATATCGCCGGTTGGAAGGTTAGGATTTTTGTTGCTTCTTTCCACAACTTTGCCGGTTGCTTTTAAAACGTACTCGTTTTTTACTTCCAAAGCTTTGGCATAGTTTTTGTTATGGGGTTCAATGACCAATTGGGTAATACCGTAACGGTCGCGGAGATCAATAAAAATCAAACCGCCAAGGTCGCGTTTTTTATTGCACCAACCAACGAGGGTTACTGTTTCCCCGACATTCGCTAATCTTAATTCATTGTTATTTTTGGTACGCATATTTTTCTCCTTCAATTCCAAAAAAAGTAGTTAGTTCCTGGACCGGAATAAGTTTTTCGGTCTTTTCCTTTGTATCTTTGATGCGAATTTGATTGTTTACGAATTCATCCAAACCGATGATGACAATATAACGCGATCCCATGCGATCGGCCAATTTAAACTGCGGTTTCAAATTGTGGCTTTGATAGTCGATTTCCGCTGTTTTACCCTTTAGCCGTAAAAATTGCGTCAACAACAAACCTTGTTTTTTCATTTCTTCGCCTAAGGTTATGACGGTAACGGAATCGTCATTGGTTTCGGAAACGGTAATGCCCAGTTCGTCCATAACCATCATCAGGCGTTCGACTCCCATCGCAAACCCCATGGCCGGATAATCAGGTCCGTCAAATTCGCGTGTCAAACTGTTATATCTTCCCCCCGCGCTTAAGGCTAAATTGTTCAGCGGGGATTTTTCGTCGTCATAGACGATTTCAAAAACGGTATTGGTATAATAATCCAAACCTCGCACCAAACGGTCGCTTTTTTCGAACGGAATTCCGTAAAGTGTCAAGGCAGACATGACATCCTGAAAATATTGCAAATCTTCATCGGGCAAATAATCGCTGATAATCGGTGCACTTTGCATCACCGGGTTTTGGCTGTCGACTTTGCAGTCAAGCATGCGCAACGTATTCTTCTGGAAACGTTGCTTGCAATCATCGCATAAAGCGGATAAATGCGGTTCAAAATGCTTTTTCAAAGCCTCGACATATTTTTCCCGGGCAAGTCCGCTGCCAATCGAATTTATCAAAACTTTGATGTTTTTGATTCCCAGAGCCTGCAAGATTTGGTAATTCAGATTAATGATATCCGCATCCAAATAAGGATGTTCGCCTCCAAAAGCTTCCACCCCGAATTGAGTAAATTGGCGAAGTCTTCCCGCTTGGGGACGCTCGTAGCGGAACATCGGACCAAAATAATAGTATTTATGGATTCCCGGAACAGCATACAATTTGTTCTCGACAAAGGCTCGGGTTACCGGAGCGGTTCCTTCGGGACGCAAAGTAATACTGCGATCGCCCCGGTCAATAAAGGTGTACATTTCTTTATTAACGATATCACTTCCTTCCCCGACCGAACGGACAAACACTTCGGTAGCTTCGAAAATCGGGGTAATCATTTCCCGAAAACCGAAAGATTCCGCTACTCCGGAAGCAATTTTTTGCAAATAACGGTATTTCTTGGCATCAGATTGATAAAAATCTAAGGTTCCTTTTATTTTGGTAACTTTCATAATATGCTCCTTAAATGAAAAAATGAGGAAAGAAAAAGCATCATCTAGGGACGAACCTCTTTTTGGTCCGCGGTGCCACCCTAGTTTAGACATTGTCTACCCTCTTCATACCATGATAACGCTGTCGATCATGCGTTTTTTCTCCGAAGTTGTCAGCTTCTTCAACGAAAAAAATATTTTTATATATTATACTAAAGATTTCTTTTGATTTCAACAAAAGCGACTAAGGAATTCGCATTTATTTGCCGATTGGGCAAAAAGGCGACCGGAGCCGCCTTTTCGTTAAGCTTTACGTTTAATACCGAACATCAGGAAATTATACAAGACAAAGAAAACCGTCATTAGGCCCAAGGCAATAAACAGGTAAAGATAATTGGACGTTTTGGCAACCGAAATAATCAATAGAAGCGGTGCCCCTAAAAGAGCCGCCGAGCCGGAACCGGTAACCAGGTTTTCCGCTGCCGGGGTTTCAAACTTCGGATCGATTTCGCGAAGCAAAGCAATACCGGTGCTGGCTGTTCCGGTCAACATTCCGTACATACTGACCATACCCTCATGTTGATATTGAGGATAAAGCTTCTTAGTCGCAAACCTAATATATAATAATGTGAGGACTCCGCCCACGGTCGAAATAATCACAAGGGCTAAGATCAGTTGCCAGGAAGAAAGCATCTTAACGTCAATGGCGATAATACTGCTGATAATCATGATATCAAAAGCAACCCCGGCAATCCGGTTCAGCATATAATCGTTGGTATAAACGCGTTTCATGATTTTCTTCTTGCGAAGCAGAATCAAAACCCGTTTGACAAGCATCGTGGTAAAAATACCGAAAAGGAAATTAAAGCCCCAAATGAGCGGAACCACATTGTCGATTAGGAATTTGTTGTTGGATATTTTGATTAACTCGGTCACACCAAACATAATCAGAAAAGTGAGCAGATACGATAAAAAGACAAAGGCAACCTGAATCGTCAATTTGTCAACCGACTCCACTAAAGGAATTTCGCCGGTTCCTTCCACAATGGTGGTAGAACCTTCGGTTACCGAATCTTCGTAAACCCGTTTAAGTTGGTTTTTCTTTTGGAGATAGTTCAAATACCATACGCCCGGGATACATGCCCACACAAATCCCAAAGTCGAAACGCTTAGGCCAAAGGTTTGGCCGCCCGGGAATAAACCGGTTGTTTCGAACATATAACCGATATTGTTCGCTTGTCCCGGTCCTTGTCCAAATCCCATAGGGAGCAACAGACCGGAAAATGGCGCAACATCTTTTAAGCCTAAGAATAAAACCATGGTAATTGCCATTCCGACAATACCTTGCATAAGATAGGTGCTTACGATTAACAAACCGCTCTTGAAACCTTCAGGACGCTTATCGTATTTTTTTACCGCCACAAGACCCATGGCAATAAAACCAACGGCAATGGTGTGGTAGGTAATCATTTCAAAAAAATCATTGGTCAAAATGTCTTGGCCGTCGATTTGAATTCCGATATTTTTAACAATTTCTTTGATAATCAAACCGATAAATCCGCCGATAACCGCCGTAGGAAGCAAACTCTTTTGTATAAAAGGTACTTTTCTTCTTATGGTGTTTCCAAGTAGTAACATTAAACAGACAAAACCGAATTGAAACATGGAACTCCAAATTTTAAAGTCCGAAAAATTCGCTAGTAATTTCATGCGTTAAACCTCCTTCAGAGTTTAGATATTTATAGTATTGGAATGTCAACAAATATAAGTACGGCGAGAATGATTTGGGGTTGGCTTTTGTCAAACCGTCATACAATAAACGATCGCCGTTTTTTAAGTAAATTATTATTTTATGCTTGCCTTGGATGGATAATTGCTGGATTTCTTCGTAGGAATAGAATTTTACTTCTTTTTTGAAGACAAATTTGATTCCTTTGTTGGTTAAAAGGGCGTCGCAAAGACCGATTTTGGTTTTTGGGTTCGTAAGCGAATTCCAAAGCAAACCGGGATCGGTACTGACAACCTCATCAGCTTTCAAATTGCTTAGATAGTCGATTAAAATATCTTTTAACTTTTTTTCAATCGCAATTAACGTATCGTCAAAATCTTTGCTTTCGATAAAACCGGTTTCCAAATAGGTTCCTTTTGCCCCGCAGGCGGTACAATAAATTTCATGGTCTTTCGAAGTAATGGTATGCATTTGCTTGCATTTCGGGCAGGCAAAAAGCAAACGTTCCAAACCTTCGGCCCGTTTTTTACCTTTATAGAGGTATTGTTTTTCATTTTGCACTTCGTAGGCATTGACATAAAGTTCATCAATTACCAATCGGGTCAATTCTTCATCGGTATATTTGGCAATTTCGGAAGGGAATAAAATCCGTTGGATTTTACCCCAAGAATGACCTTTTTTACGATAAACCGACCAACGCGGATCGGTTAAATACAAGCCGCGAAGCTGATAAAAGATAACCGGAACCTGCAGATGTTTGATTAATTTTCCGATGGCGCGAGGTGTTTTCGGATTTTCGCCGGTATAAGTGATATTGCCTTCGACGAACATTCCGACGCTTCCGCCTTCTTTCAGCGTTTGTTTGATTTCTTTTATCGTACCGATATCAGCCATCGATTTGGCTTTTTTCAAAGGATGCACCAAAAAACGCAAGAGTTTGGTTACAAATCCCAGGTTAAAAATCTGTTCGGAACTGACATAATAAATCGGGAAATCAAAAGCATAAGACATTAAAATCGGATCAATCATGCAGGTGTGATTGCCTAAGATTAAATATGGTCCGTCTTTTTTCAAGCGATGTCTTTGGTAATGATATCGATAAGGCCAAACAAAAATCGGCTTAAAGAAAAATCGAAAGAAACCAAAGACTAAACGGTGACGAAAGCGAACGATTCGTTTTTTCGGTTTTTGTGCTTTTTTCATAATATCACCAGTAACATTATACAATAATTTGCGAATTTTGTCGCTTGATTAATTTATTTATCGGGTGAATTGGGCTTTTTGGTGAGGGTGAAACCTTTGTTGATGATCTTATCTCCGAATGATTCCTGCAAAGATGCCACCAATTTGTTAACCGAATGTTTCTTTTCCTCTTCATCGTAATCATCGAAAATCGACAATTGTCTTACTTCTTCTTGGGCTTTTATGAGTTTGCTGGCGCCTACCCCGAGCAAACGTACCGGTGTTTCGCCGTCATAGAGATCGTCAAACAGAGCGCTTGCGACCCGGTTGATTTCATGGTCGTCATCGGTCGGATTATCGAGCGTTCTCGTTTTGGAAACGGTCTTAAAATCATGATAACGGATTTGCACCGTAAAAGTGTAAGCTTTCAGGTTTCTTTTTTCCAAACGGTTGGCCACGCTGTTAGCCAAGATCTTAAGGTTCAGTTTCATATTGGAAATCAAATATTCGTCCTGGTCGAAAGTTTGGGAATTGCTGATGGAACTGACCACTTGGTGACTGTTCAGATCAATTTCTTTGGAGCCTTCCCCGTGGGCATGAGCATACAAAGATTTCGCATTGGTCGGTCCGATTGTTTCTTCCAACATTTTCAGATCCCGGTAATTGGCCAAATCTCCAATCGTCTTGATACCGATCATTTCAAGCAGCGGAACGGTTTTTTTACCGACCCCGAACATCGCCGAAATCGGCAACGGCCACATTTTTTCCGCAATCTCTCTTTTCCGTAAAACCGTAATACCCATCGGTTTTTTCATATCGGAAGCCATTTTGGCCAAAAATTTATTCGGTCCGATGCCGATGCTGCAAGGCAAATGGAACTTTTCAAAAATATCTTCCTGAATCTTTTCCGCCAATTCCAAAGCATTTTCGGTTTCGCACCGCTCGGTCACATCCAAATATCCTTCATCGATACTGCCCGGTTCCACCAAAGGCGTAATTGTATACAAGTATTCGAAAAAGAGGGAGGAATACGATTGGTATAATTCCATGCGCGGCGGGACAATATAAAGGTTGGGACATAGGCGCAAAGCTTCTTCCAATGGCATCGCCGATTTTACGCCGTACTTGCGGGCTTCGTAACTGGCGGTCAGAATAATCGCGCGACGCCTGATTTGCGAATTGGCTATTACTAAAGGAAGTCCTCTCAACTCCGGATTTTCCGCAATCTCACAGCTGGCAAAAAAACAATTTAAGTCGATGTGGAAGATTATGCAATTTTTTTTAATGTTATCACTTCCTTTTTTAAAACAAATATGATATACTATTAATACTTGTATTATTATTATAATTGATTAGAAGGAGTTTACCATGAAAAAAGATAAAAAAGATAAACAGACAAAGAAAAAATTCATTGAAAAAAGAACAAGAGCCGACAATTTGAATGAATTTATCGTCAGGAACGCTCCGACAAAAACCTGGTGGGGAAAATTAATCCTAATTATTATCTTAGTGGGATTTGTTCTGTTGCCATTAATCGGATTATTGTTCTTGTTATTCAGTTAATAAAAAGGGACTAAAGTTTTTAACTTTAATCCCTTTTTTCTTTTTATGCCACCGTGCGCAGTTTCTTCAGTTTCTTATGTCTTAACCGCAACCGATCCGAAATCATCGCGATGAATTCCGAATTGGTCGGTTTGGATTTGTTGTAACTGATTGTGTAGCTGAAAATGTCGCTGATTGCTTCAACATTTCCCCTTACCCAAGCTACTTCAATCGCATGGCGAATGGCCCGTTCGACACGGGAAGCGGTCGTGTAAAACCGGTGGGCAATTTCCGGGTAAAGAGTTTTGGTTATCGAACCCAGTAATTCGACATTGTTATATACCATTGTGATGGCTTCGCGCAAATACAGATATCCTTTAATATGGGCAGGCACCCCTACTTCATGCAAAATGTCGGTTATTTCGGAATCAAGATCAATGGCGTCAAATTCGTAAGATTGTTTGGGCTTCCGGTCTTCCATCTGGGTAAGTCCTACCACCAATTGGTAAAAATTGTCCATATTAATCGGTTTCATGATGACATAATCAACGTTTAATTGGCTGAGTTTGGAAGTAATAAAGTTACTGGTGAATTGGGTCATTACCACAATTCTTTTCGGTTGAATATAACGGTCTTTTTTGGTCCGTAATTCTTCGATTACTTTCATTCCATCACAATAAGGCATAAACAAATCCACGAGCAGGATATCAGTCTCGGTAACTCTTAGAGCGTTCAAAAGACTTGTCCCGTCCGTATGCGTACTGATTATTTGGACATCTTCTTGATTCTTGAAATATTCTTTAAAAGCATCAATCCGATCTTGCCCCTCATCAGCTACCATTATTCTTAATTTTTGCATCTCAAAACCCCCATTCCAAAACAATTTTATCATTAATGCATGGCTATTGCAAACCAATAATTAACTTTTTTTGCATAGGTCAAAAAAAAGCTGACAAAAACGGGGGTTTTTTTGCCGCTTAGTGTTGATTTTTTTCGAAGGAGTGTCTGTTTTTGTCAAATATTGTCGATTTCCGTAAGCTCTTTCAACATCCATTCGATATGAATGGCATAGCCGATTAAAGGGTTATCAACCGTGACATGGGAAATAGCGCCGATTATTTTGCCGTCCTGAATGATGGGACTGCCGCTCATCCCCTGCACGATTCCTCCGGTTGCCTCAATCAGTTTTTCATCCGTTATTTTCACTTTTATTCCCTTGACATCCGCTTCTTCCTGCATTTTTACCGAGATTATTTCAAGCGAAAATTTCTCGACTCTGCCACCTTCGATAACCGTCATTAGATAAGCCTTACCTTGATGGACCTCTGATTGCGTTGCCACTTCCACCGGTTTTTTGTTCAAAAAGGACGGCTGACGCATGATTCCGTAAAGACCGGTAACACTATTAAGGGAGAATTTTCCCCATTCTTCTTTGTTTAGTACAGCTCTTTTTTCACCTGGTGTTCCCGGAATCGCTCGTTTCACCGATTCGACGGTTGATGACAGTACCGTTCCCGTGACTTTGCCGAGCGAAATGGTGGCATCGAAAACGCCGTGTCCGAGAGCACCGAACTTTTTGGTGGCAGGATCAATAAACGTTAAGGTCCCAATTCCCAAAATCCGGTCCTTAATATATAAACCGATTGATTTTTCCTGCCCAGTGGTAGTACAGACCAAAATTTTGGTCGTATGTACTACCCCATTTCTTTCTAAAGTCAGTTCTGCGGAAGTTTCATCGTAATTTTTTAGATAATTTACCAAATCCTGGTTGGAACGAACGGGTTTTCCGTTAAAGGAAAGAATTCGATCCCCGGCTTCGATATTGCAGTTTTTCCAGGGGGTTTGCTTGCCGCTTTCGGTTTCCACTTGGTATTTACCGGCCACATAAACACCAGTGTCCAGTCGGATGCCGATGGTTTCGCCACCGGGAATCAAAGTGTAAGTGGCAGAGCTAAGTGTCAGGTTGGGTTGCAAGGATAGAAAAATTGCCAAAAAACTGAAGATTAGAGCAATTTTGACAAAAAACGCTTTTTTCAGATTAATCCATTTCAATCTAATACCTCCTTTTGTGTCCGATTAAAAAATAAAAAAATTAATTTATGAAATTTTTGACAAATTTAATGCCAAAAATTGATCATATCTTTTGCCAAAGCAAGAACCGAGTCGTCCTGTACATCTGGCGAAAGCATTTGGGCGATTTCTTGGATTCGTCTATCCATCGTCAATTCTTCCAAAACCGTCACGGTCCGACCGTCAACCGTTTTTTTCGAAATCAAAATATGGTGGTCAGCACAGGATGCCACAATCGGCAAATGAGTTATCGCCAATACTTGCGTATCCTCACTGATGGTTTTGAGTTTTTTGGCAATCGCGCTGGCGACGGAACCGCTTACGCCCTGATCGATTTCATCGAAAATCATGGTTGCCAAATTCATATTTTTCAGAAGATGGGTTTTCAAAGCTAACATAATCCGCGACATTTCGCCCCCGGATGCGACTTTGGTGATATCGCGCATCGGTTCGCCGACATTGAAACTGATTAAAATTTCCAAGTTGTCCGTTCCGTAAGAATGGAAAACCGCGCTGTTGAACATATCGTCAAAAACAACATCTTTAAAACCGATTTTCATTTGCACATGAACCAAATAAAGATCTTTCAGCGTTTCCTTAATTGCTTGTTCCAATTGGTTGGCATTTTCTTTCCGTTTCTGAGTTAAAGAAGTTGCGACTTCCGCCAATTTTCCGTAAGCCGCTTTGACATCGTTTTCCGCATCCACCAAAAGATCATCCATTTGGTCAAATTCATTGATGCGTTTGGTCAATTCGGTTTGAAAGACGATTAATTCGGGAACAGTTTTCCGATAACGGCGTTTTAAATCTTTTAAAAATGACAACCGTTCGTTGATTTGATTTAAGCGCTCTTCATCAAAGGAAAGATGCGATATTTCCGAAGTTATAAAACTTTCAAAATCTTCGATTTCGTAATAAGTATCGTCGATTCGACCGACGTGTTCCTGAAACCGATTATCGATTTTGGATAGTTTTTTTAAAACCGCGCTGATTTCGAACAGCGATCCGGTAATATTATGGTCCTCAAGCAAGGTTTTAATCGATGCTAAATTTTTAAAAATATTTTCATAATTGTTCAAAATGTACAATTCCTGTTCCAAATCGGTTTCTTCGGTTTCCGAAAGATTGGCTTTCGCCAACTCGTTTGCCTGATAGCGCATAAATTCCAATTGGTTGGCATCTTCGGTTGCCCTTTTTTTAAGACTTTGGTACTTCCGCAACGTTTCCTGATAAACGGCCAATTGTTTTTGATAAGCGCGAAGGATTTGGCGCGATTCTTCGGTTTCGATAAAATCCAAATAATGAACCGACTGAAACAGCTTCTTCGTGTCGTCTTGCGTATGGATATCCGCGAGTCCTTCCGCAATCGCATTCAATTCGTTAACCGTAACCAAAATCCCGTTGATTCGGGTAGTTGTTTTCCCGGTTAAGGCGATTTCCTTGCGAATCGAAAGTTCGCGGTCAGGGAGTTCGTCAATCCCGAAACTTTGCAAAAGCTCGGAAATTTTATCGCTGTATCCGGAAAAAACTCCTTCGATAATCGCTTTTTGATAACCGGAACGGACCATCGTGGATGAGGCGCGATCGCCCAAGAGAAGTCCGATAGCATCAATGATAAGCGATTTACCGGCACCGGTTTCCCCCGTCAAAATGGTTAAACCCGGCTTGAAATCGATGGATATATTGTCGATAATGGCAAAATTCTGCACTGTTAACATCGAAAGCATAGTACCTTACTCCTTTAATACTTTGATTAAATCCGAATATGTGATATGGTGAAGTGCTTTCAGTTCTTCAACTTTTCCGGTATCCAGGAATGTTTCCGGCAAAGCCAGAGAAGTTACCGAAACTTCGGGAATGGCGCTTTTTATCATTGTCGCAAGCGACGAAGTTTCAATTACCTGTTCATAAACAAAAAGGTGAATCTTTTGGGTGGCCAAGTTTTTAAGCAATTCATAATCCACCGGTTTGATAAATCGGGCATTGATTAACCCGATTTTCCCCGCAAGCCCCGCTTTTTCCAAAGCTTCTTTGATTCCCCATACATCCGGTCCGTAAGCGACTACCGTTTTGGGTTTTACGGGAAGGATTACTTCCCAGGTTCCGAAAGGCAGTTCTTCGACCGTTTGATAAGAAAAGCCCGCAAACCCTTGTTTCGGATATCGCAAAAAGAACGGTCCCTCTTGGTACAATAAGGCAACCTCCAACAGAGACAGGGCTTCATGTGGGTCTTTCGGCATGGCTATTACGACATGGGGAATGCTCGAAAGAAAAGCGATATCAAAAATCCCCTGATGGGTATCGCCGTCGTCGGGAACAATCCCCGAGCGGTCGATGCAGAAAATGACCGGGGTTTTGGTCCGCGCCACATCATGAAGAATTTGGTCGTAAGCCCTTTGCAGGAAGGTGGAATACATAAAGACAATCGGTATCAAGCCTGCCTGGCGCATGGCGCTTGCCATGACGACCGCGCTTTCTTCGGCAATGCCGACATCGATAAAACGGTCGGGAAACTGATGTTTAAACTGTTGTAAACCCGACCCCAGCGCCATGGCCGGAGTTATGACATTGATTAAAGGGTTTTTCCGGCATTTTTCAAGCAAATAATCGGCAATTATCTCGCCGTACATTTTTTGGTTGGGATCACCTTTGACAACTCCGGAAGCTAGATCAAACGGCCCCACGCCGTGCCAAATCCCCGTATTGTCTTCTTCCGCAAACTCATACCCTTTGCCTTTTTGGGTTTTGACATGCAAGACCACCGAATGTTTGGCCTTTTTGGCATATTTCAAATAGGTTTCCAGTTGGGCGATATTGTGTCCGTCAATTCCTTCGAAATACTGAAACCCGAGGGAAGTAAAAAATTGATTGTCGTAAATGTAGGATTTAACGCTCATTTTGAAACGGTTCAGAAACCGTCCCCAAAACTTCGGCAAATTAGGCGATTGTCTTCTAACCCGAATGCGATTGAAAGTTTTGCCCAAAGAACCGATGTTTTTGGAGATGCTCATCTCGTTGTCGTTTATGATGATTATCAATTTATACTGATGGTTTTGGCCGAGAAAATTCAAAGCTTCAAAAGCCAAACCGTTGGCAACGGAAGCATCGCCGACCACGACCACAATTTCTCCGATGCCGTTTACGCCTTGTTGTTTGGCAACTGCATAACCGAGGCCGGCAGATAGGGCGGTTGAACTGTGTCCCGCTTCATAAATATCGTGAACGCTCTCGCATCGTTTGGCAAATCCGCTCAAACCGTTCATTTTGCGTAAATTCCGAAATTCTTTTCCCCGGCCGGTCAGGATTTTATGGGCGTAAGTTTGGTGGGAAACATCGAAAATGATTTTATCGTGTGGGCTTTCAAAAACCCGATGCAAAGCAATCGTTAGTTCCACTGCTCCCAAATTTGATGCCAAATGGCCGCCGTTTTGGCTGACGACTTCGAGAATCCTTTTTCTGATGGCTGTTGCCAAAGAATTGAGTTCATCTTTGCTCAGCGTTTTTAAGACAGCCAAGGAAAAATGGTCTAAATCAAACGATTGGGTAAGAGGTTTTTTAGGCATGGAAAATCAGCCTTTCTTTTAAAAAGTATTATTTTAACGGTACTTCACCACTTGGCGTCATTTTACTGATTACTACTTCTTTGGCAGCGTCCAAGCGCTTTTTGCATTCGGCGCTTAAAGCGATACCTTGTTGATATTTTTCCACGGCTTCTTCCAAACTCAAAGTGCCGCTTTCCAAAGCTTCGACGATGGAAGTCAATTGAGCCAGCAATTGTTCAAAGGTTAGATTTGCATAATCATTATTCATAGGTTTATCTCCTTTTTTATTTTTCGATGAAACAAAACTTTAAACTTCAAAACCGAATATTTGGTTTAATTTTCGTCTTTGACAATTCGCAAAATATTCGCATCCACATGACCGTCTACCATCCGAACTTTAATCGGAAATCGGAAATCGAGCTCGGATACGGAACTTTTGACTTTTTCGTTTTGATAGACAATGCTATAACCTTTTTTCATTAAGTTCAAAGGATTGAGAATAATCGTTTTTTCGATCAACGCATTTAACTGTTTTTCGCTGTTTTCCAGCTGCGACGCAATTTTAGTTTTGATGGTTTGGCTGAAAGATTCGATTTGTTGGTCATAACGGTTAATCCGTTCGATGATGATTTCCTTTCGTAACCGTCTGGTGCTGCTTGTTAGGTTAAGAGCAGCCATTTCCAGGCGATTTTGGATAGCCACATCCAAACGGTTGCGATATTGAATCAAATGCTTATTGGTTTCTGCCATTTTGTAAAGCGGCGATGATGTCAGCAAGCGGTGATTAAGGGCTTCGTATTGCCGAGTGATTCCTTGCAAAAGTTCGCCGAAATTGGCCAGGCCGTAGGAACCGGCCAGTTTCTGCCAAAGGGATTGTTTCTTTTCCACCCCGGAAACCGCGGCCTGTAACAGACGCTGTTGCAAATGGTTGACATGATTTACCACATCTTCCCGGGATTTGGAAAGGAGGATTGCGGCGGCAGTTGGGGTAGCCGCGCGTTGCGAAGCCACAAAGTCGCAAATCGTCACATCCCCTTCATGTCCCACAGCCGATACGGTAGGAATCGGCGAAGCAAACAAAGTTCGGGCCAGTGCTTCGTCGTTAAAACAGGACAAATCCTCGAAACTGCCCCCGCCGCGACCGATAATCAAACAATCGTGTTTATTGCTTGCATAGACTTCTTTCAAGGCTCTAATTAAATCGGCCGGCGCATCCCGACCCTGAACCAAAGCCGGATACAGGGTTATTTTGGCAAAGGTGAGACGACGGCTGAAAGTCGTTATCATATCATTAATCGCTTCCCCCGTGGAAGCGGTTATGATGGCAATACTTTTCGGATATTCCGGTAAAGGCAGCTTTTTCGCCGGGTCAAACAAACCTTCTTTTTGCAATTGGTCTTTGAGGTCCAAAAACTGCTGATATAACAGGCCAATCCCGGCTTCCGCCATTTTTCGGACATTGATGGAATAAATCCCCCGTTTTTCGTAAATTTGCACCTTTCCCATCACCTGAACCATCATTCCGTCTTTCGGCATGAACTTCAGGGCTTGGTTGTAAGGGGCAAACATCGTGGCGCTGATTTCCGCATTCTCATCCTTCAAAGAAAAATAATAGTGCCTGCCGGATATTTTGAAATTGGAAATTTCCCCTTGCAGATAAACTTCCTGCAGGTGTTCGTCCATTTCGAATTTATAGCTCAAGTATCGGGTAAGGGCCGTGACACTTAAGAAACGAACATCTTTAAAAACTTGTTCATTGGTCATTCTCAATTACCGATCCTACTTTCTCTTTTATCGAATCCAAGACGCGATTGTTGAATTTGACTTGGGTTTCTTCTTCATCGACGCAAAAATATTTCGTAATTTCCATGGCTTCGTTGATAACAATCGGAGCCGGAGTAGCGGTGAACAATAATTCATAAGTGGCAAGACGGATGATTGCCCGATCGACATACGACAGGCGGTCCAATGTCCATTTAAAAAGACTTTGCTTGATGACTTCATCGATTTTGTCCAAATGACTGACCGTTCCGTCATACAGTTCTTGGGCAAAAGCCTGAACTTCCGGCGCCACTTCCAACTCGTGGTAATCCTCGGTAAGAAGCAGAGCTTGTTCGAAATCGACTTGGTCCCCGTTATTGATATCGTATTGATATAAAGCGATGACTGATAATAAGCGTGCTTGTTGTCTTTTCATAACGTATCCTTATGCTAATGGGATTTGGAACGGTACTACCGCCACCCCGTATTCACTGCACAAATTGCTTGTCACGATATTGGACTCCCAAGCATAGGTGATTTTGCCCAAGGCAACATCCGATTCGCTGTCCCAGGTTATCGTTAACCATTCTTGGTTAATCTCGTAATCGATGGCGATTTCGTCGCCGTTTTCGTCAAACAAATGCAGGGAATTGATAACCTTTTTTTCCTGTAACGGGGAAGTAAAGGCGATTCTTACCATGGAGGAACTGATGACGATATTGGTATAATTAGGTGCCAAATAATTATTGCGTTCGTGGTAAGTTTTGGTGCGCGTAGCAAGTACCACCCGGCCGGCCGCTTTTTCGATATCTACCGGTCCCAAACGTTTGTTTGGTTCGGTTTCGAAAACCTGTTCTAAAGCTTTTGCTTCGAGTTCCAGGTCATCCTGTTCGGTTTGATGCAAATCATAGGTTGTCACAATCGTGGTATAGGTGTAAAAATACGAACCCATGGCTTGGGCTTGTCGTAAACCGACAATATCTGCTTCCGCAAACTCGTCTTCTTCGTAGGAGGGTTCCTGGATAATGTAAATATCGACTTCGTCGTCCAACTGGCGGTAATAGTCACTAAACAAATAAGTTAAAGCTTTGCTGTACAATGTTAAGTATTGGTCTTTATCTTCGGAAGCACAACCGCTCAGTTCTTGTAAATCGCTTATACCTTGGTACCATAAGATGCCTTGATAACGCATTTTTAAAACCGGACGGATTTTGCTTTCAAACAAATATCCCATTTGGTCGTAAGCTTCTTTCGAACCAGTGATTTCATCCTTGTAACGGTTTGTCAGGGTCGAAAAAGCACGAACCGTTTCTTTTGTCGATATCAGTTCCGGGCTGACCCAGGCGTCCAAATGGGATTCTTCCACTTGAGCTAAAACAACCGCAATCGGGATTTCCAATTTTTGGGCCAGTCCCCAAGCAAAGTAATAGGCAAAACCGCTGACCTGGTCGGCAAAATCCAGTCTGGCAGGATCAATCCAGGCACCTTGGTCAAAACCTTGTTTGTAAAAACCCATTACCAAAGGGGAAGCGGTCGGTTCCAAAATCGGCCCCCTGATTTCGCTTAACGGGATGTTGACAAACCCTTCGCCGGCTAGCAGCCAAATATCGCCGAAATGAATATCCTTGATGGTTTTTTGATTAACGGAATCTTCGATAACCAAATAATACTTTTTATAACTGGCACTTGGTGACTTAAGTTCGATTTTCCAAAGACCCGATTCCATGACATAAGTGTAATTTTGATCGATAAGCCGATTGTTTTCGTCATAAAGAGTAGCAACAATCACGACTCCTTCTTCGGAAGTACCGCTGATGACCAGATTTTCTTTTTGTTGGAAAAACGCACCGTCGGTCAGATATTGGTCCGTCAAAATAAAAGGTTTGGTCGGGTTTTTTCCGATTGGGGATTGAATCGGTTGAACGCAAGCGACCAACAGCAGGCCCAATAAAGTCAAGCATAAAATAAAGCTAAATCGTCTCATAAAAGTCACCTCAAATTTCAAAAACATTATACACTAAACAGCCGCTTTTTTCAAGCAGAATCGCCTTAGTCCCATCCTTAAAAAATTTGGGAAAAACGGCTTTGAAAATGAAAAAGTTGATAAATGCCGAAAAACTATCCGACACTTATTCAACTGATCTTTTTTGCAATTCCTTAAGCGAAAATTCGCATCCGCAATAATCCTGCCGGTAAATTCCGTATTGTTTGGATAAAGCAACCGATAATTGATAACCGTTATTGAGTTTAAAGTTGGAATAAAGAAACGGTATACCCAATTGCTTTTCCAAGGCGATGCCGATTTCATTGATTTTTTCTGCATTCTTATACGGACTGATTGACAAAGTAGTCGTAAAGAAGTCGAAACCATGCTTTTTGGCGTATTCACCGGCTTTTTTCATGCGCAAAGCATAACAGGCAAAGCAGCGGCGGTCGCCTTCCGGCAAGTATTCCAAACCCTTGATTTGGGTCAGATATTCCCGATAATCGTAAGGGGGAACGATTAAAGGAACCTCTAATTCCAGGCATTCGATAATCTTGGCTTGTTCGTGCAAGCGCAAATGATATTCTTCCGCGGGAAAAATATTCGGATTGTAATAGTAAATCGAAACTTCGAAATAATCCGCAAGTTTCTTAAGCACCGCACTGCTGCACGGCCCGCAACAACTGTGAAGCAATAATTTCGGTTTAAGGCCTCGCGCTTTCAGTTCGGTTAATTTGCTTTCAAAAGCTTTTTGGTCATGGATTTCGAGTCGGGAAACCCCTCGCAACACATGCCACAACACTTCGTTTTTAAACCCCAAGGACTTCAAAACCCCTAAAAGGAAATCGTCTTCTTCGGTAACGACCGTTACAAAGGATACCTGTTTTTGCAATAAGGATAAAAGAATCTGCCATAAAGCGGTATAAAGACGGGAATCGCCCGAATAATTAAATTTTTGGATAAAGGCTTCTTTTTTACTAAAAATAATTTCTGCCCGTAAATAAGCCTCTTGTTCGGAAGCGTTGACGGAAAAAATACTTGCTTTTTTTGAAACATCCGCGATAACGGTATAGTCAAATGGGAAAGAAGCAAATTGAACCGCTTCGTCAAAAAACTTGACCAACTTTTTAAAGCATGTTGCTTCGTACACAAAAGGACTGCGTTTGGCAAGCTGCAATTTGCGATATGTTTCGTCGTTTACGACAATTTGGTTAAACCAAGTAAGGTAGGGAAACAGCGGTTTTCCCGCAGAGTGATAGTAATGAATGGTTTCGTGATCGATAAAAAAGTATTGCGACAGGGCTTGGTTTTCGGTTTTTGATTGGAAAATTACTTCATTGTCGCTGATTAAAGCCGCAAGTTCCTGAAACGACCCGCCAAAAGTTTCGGTAGGATTGTCCAAATACTGTTTAAGCAAAAAATCTTTCATGATACCATCACCTTTTTTTATTATTATATCACGAAAGACTTTTCGGCAAGCCGTTAATTGCAATTTTCTTTAAACCTCACCCGCAAACTGCGGATGATTTTTTGCATAAGCGGCAGTTTTTCCCAAATATCGCTTGCTAAGGCCAGTTGGTTTTTGGCCCGCACCAAATTGTGTTGAGGGTGCCTGATTAGGAAATATTTGTCGCCCAACAGATAATCGGTCAAAAAGCGCATCCCGCATTCCATCGTAATGATATAGACGCTTTCGGAAAGCATATCCCCTTCTTTTTCGCTCAGCCAGTCATTTGCTTCCAACAGGTAGCCGGAAGAAAAAGCAACAAAACGTTCAAGGTCAAAAGCAACCGAGTTAAATTCTTCGTCGTCTTCGGCTCTGGTGGAAGCCCCCACCCGCAAAGCATCCCCGAAATCAAACAGGACCGTTCCCGGCATGACCGTATCGAGGTCAATCAGACACAAAGCACGATTAGTCAGGCAGTCAAACATCACATTGTTGAGTTTCGTATCGTTATGGGTTACTCGGTATGGTAATATACCTCCATCAAGAGCGGTCTGAATGCGGCTTAAAAAATCCTTTTGGGCCAAAAAGGTGTTTATTTCGGTTTTGGTTTCCCTAACCCTTTCTTTCTGCCCGATTTTGACGGCTTTTTTCAGTGCCCTGATCCGCTTCGGGGTATTGTGAAAATGGGGAATTACTTCATGCAACAGTTTTACCGGAAAATCGCGCAAATGATTTTGGAAAATTCCGATGGCACGGCCGACTTCCTTAAATTGACGATTGTCCTGCAATTGCTGATAATTCCGGGTATTTTCCAAATAATGATAACAGCGATAACAGCCGCTTTCGTCTTCGACCAAGGTTTTGCCCTCTTTGGTCAAAATCACATGCAAAGTATGATTATGGTCTTTTTTACTCGCAATATGTCTGGTAACATGAACGATGTTTTCCATCAACCGCTTCGGTTCGGGAAAAACATAAGTATTGATTCTTTGAATGATATAATCGTAACAACCGTTTTCGTCTTGGGTGCGGACCAGAAAAGTTTTATTGACCAAACCGTTGAAGTGGCTGTCGACCGAAACAACATCGCCCTTAATTAAAAAATGACCAGCAATCCGCTTGATGATCGTATTCATTGTATAACCCCTAACCTATTATTTTATTCAATCCTACTTATGTATATGCCTAAAAATGGTTATTGGTTACTTTTGGGCTAATGTTTAACTCATTATTAATATATGGCAGGACTCTTAAAAGGTGAAAAAAGAGGAAACGAAGTTTCCTTCGCTTCCTCTATCGATGGTCAAGTTATTTTTTATTCGACGTTGACGCTCGACTGTTTGGTTTGGCCGCGCTGGTACGGTCGGATTTGCGACCGACCCGTTCCTGAAGTTTCATGGCGTTTTCTTCCTTGCCGAATTCCACTCCCGGGCATTCCGTCGGGTATTCCCGTTCTTTGGCAAACTCAACCCGGCTGGCTTTGGCTTTTTTCAGCTCTTCTTCTTTGGCAAACTCGACTTGATTGGTCGATTCCTTTTTAGCTTCTTCCGTTTCGGCAAATTCCACTTGATTGACATTCGGAACGGTTTCGCCATACAAATGGTCATAGCGTTCCCTGGCATCGACATAAGTTCCCAATTCGAGATCGTGCGCATAGTCATGAAGTGGATCAAGCGGAGTCGTTAAAAGGTCATTGGCCATTTGACCTGCATTGCGCGTAGCCTGATTGCGCTTTCTGGCTTGTTCTTGATCTTGACGATTCGAACGATTGTTTTTTTCTTGTCTCATAAAAAACCTCCATTGACATAGTTATTATGTCTGGATTTCGGTTTTTTATAATCATTTTAACAAAAAATCTTTCCCTTTTAAAGTTTCCGGTTCAAAACGGTATAAATCGTTGTAATCCTGTTGACGTAGCGCTTCGAAAATGACGATTGCGGCGACGTTGCTGATATTCAAGGAACGGATATGGTCGTTAATCGGCAAACGGATGCATTTGTCCAAATTGGCTTTTAGGATTTCTTTCGGTATTCCCGTCGATTCTTTGCCGATAATAAAATAGTAATTGCCGTTTTTGTCGCTTAAGTCCATTTCGTGCGGAGTTTTTAATCCGTAACGCGTCAGGAAGTAAAAAGTTCCCTGATTTTGTTTGGCAAAATCGTCCCAATTTTCGTAAATTTTGTACTGGACATAAGGCAAATAATTGACTGCCGACCGCTTCATATGCGCATCGTCAAGTTTAAAGCCTAAGGGTTTGATTAAATGAAGATAAGTATTTGTCCCGGCGCAGGTACGCATAATATTCCCGGTATTTTGGGGAATTTCCGGTTCAAATAACACGATATGATTGGTTGCCATAATAATTAATCACCTGCAAATTCTTCCACACTAATAATTCGGTCTTTTTTACGCATTTTGAAATCAACAAATTGATAGAGGAGGAATCCCAAAATCGAGGCTCCGACATTTCCGATAATCATCGCGTGCCAAACGCTGCGGTCGCCGACATTGAAGACAAAAAGAAACAAAAACAATGACGGTACACGCATTAACCAAAGTCGGGAAGTCGAAAGGAACAGCACCAAATCGGTCCGGCCGGTTCCCTGGAACACTCCGAGAAAGTTTTGGAAAATTGCCATCAGCGGCAGGTTGCATAGCAAAAAGAGCAGATACTTTGAGGCCAGTTTGATTGCTTCATCTTCCTTCAGGAATATCTCAACCAAAAAATCCCGGAAAGGAATCAGAATGAGAGTTCCCACCGTGGTAATAACCAGCACAATCCAAAGGGAATAATAGAAGCCTTTTTTGGCCCGGCGCGGGTTATTCGCACCGACGTTTTGGCCAACAAAAGTGGCCAGCACCCCACCGATGCCAATTGCCGGAAACAACAAAAGCGAATTGATTCGGTTGCCGACCCCGATACTGGCAAACATGTTTTGATCGTACCCCGCAATCATACTGTTGACGATTACGAAACCCAAAGCGGTAAAGGACTGACTGATTGCGGCGGGCCAACCGAGCGTAAAGATTCGCCCCAAAACTTTCAAATCCAACTTAAACGAGTCCCAATCGAGATTCATGGAAAAACGGTGGTCTTTGCGCAGGAAACCGATACAGAAAGGAATGATAATCATATTGCCGATGACCGTTCCCCAAGCGGCACCCGTTAAATCAAAACCGAGAGCCAAAACAAAGATTATGGTTAGGATAATGTTGATAATTATCGAAATAATATTGAAGATAACCGGTGATAAAGTATCCCCCATCGATTGTCTTGTCGCCTGAAAGGCGAAGAAAATAAACAAACCCGAAAGTTCAAACGACCTTACCCGCACATATCGCACGGAATAAACAAACAGTTCCTCTTCCGCATTCATCCAGCGGATAATATTCGGAGCCATAATATAAAGCAAAACATTAAAGATAATGCCGATTATCAGGCATAAAAGCATCAGCTGACCGCTGATTCGTTTCGCTTGGATAAACCGTTTGGCGCCGATGTTTTGGCTCATTAAAGCGGTGCCGGCTACCATCATGCCCATCGCCAACCCTTGAACAACCGAGATAATCGGGGTCGTAAAGGATATAGCCGCCACCTGTGCATCCACGATAGCTTTGGTGTCTTTAATATTGGCCACGACGTACATGTCGACCATGTCGTGCAAAGTCTTGATGATGCTGCTGAACATTATCGGCAAGGCCAGGATGAGAAAAGTTTTTACGATATTTTTGCCGTAAAGGATGGCATCCTTTTTGGTCTCGACATCGATCATGGGAATACACCTACCGTCTTAATATTATTATTATACGAAAAATCGACAATTTTAGCAACTAAACCATCTTATTACTTTTTTTCATGTTTTCCTAGGTGATTTATGGTAAAATGTTTTAGGAAAATTTAAAATTGAGGTGTAATTATGAATAATGACTTATCCCATACTCCCGAATTGAAACTGGATTACAAACGGACTTTTTACATCGGGTTAGCCTTCTTCTCGATTTTAATGATTTGGCAATTGTACAATCATTATTGCCCGATTTTTTTAAATCATTTGCTCGGACAAAAATATCAGGATGCCAATTCGCTCCTTTATATTGTCGGGGTAATCATGGCAGCCGATAATCTTTTTGCAATTTTTATGTTGCCGATTTTTGGTGCTTTATCCGATAAAACCAAAACAAGATGGGGACGGCGCATGCCTTACATTATCGGCGGAATGCTTGCCAGCGTCATTTTGTTTCCGTTTATTGCGGTAATGTTTATTTTGAATTCGCTCGTCGGCGTTATCGTTATGATGGGTTTAATTCTCGTCGTCATGAATATTTATCGCAATCCGGCCGTAGCTTTGATGCCGGATATCACCCCAAAACCCCTCCGCTCCAAAGCCAACGGTATCATTAATTTTGCCGGATATTTGGGCGCGATTTTTGCGGGGGGATTAGCCATCTTCTTCTCGGTCGGCGAATACGGCGAACCATCCTGGAATCCTACCAATCCGCTGATTGCTTTCTTAATCGGCAGCGTCTTGATGCTTGTCGTTATGGTTTTGCTTTTTGTTAAAATAAAAGAAAATAAACTTGTGGAAGAAACAAAAGAAGAAATGGCTTTGGGAGAACTTTTGAGTCAGACCCACGCCAAAATCGAAGAAAACAAGCCTTTAAGCCCGATTGATAAACGGAACATGATAATTCTCTTGTTTTCGGTTCTCTTTTGGTTTGTTTCGTTTAATGCGGTGGAAACATTCAACAGTCTCTTCTGCAAAGAAATTCTGGGCAACGATAAAATCAACGGCATCGTGGTAATCGTACTGACGGTTTCGTCAATCGTTACTTTCCTGGCTTCGATGAATTTAGCCTTTAAAATCGGCCGGAAAAATTGCATTTTGTTGGGACTCGGACTCATTATCCTTGGGTATATCGGCATTATCATTATGCTTGCCACCAAAGGTGCTTTCAAGGACAGTGTTACTTCGGTTTCCGTGACACCGGCTTTTACCGTCCTCTTCTTGGTAATGATTGCCATCTGCGGTGTCGGCTGGGCATTGATTAATGTCAACTCTTACCCTATCATGGTAGAAATGTCATCGCGAAACAATATCGGAAAATATACCGGTTATTACTATACTTTCTCCATGACTGCCCAATCGATTACCCCGATTGTCGTCGGTTTAATCATGTCCTTCAACAGTCGCGGATTGAAATTGCTTTATCCGTATTCCTTGCTAACCATGGTAATAGCTTTAGTAATCTTTATTTTCTTCAAAGAAAATAAAAAAGCGGTCGCTCAGATAAAACGCGGTTTCGAAAGTTTAGCCCGTGAAGATGATTAATATACAAAAGACCAAGCTCCCACTTGGTCTTTTTTTTACCCTACTCTTTCCTTAAAATGTCCGACAGTACTTTGTGGAATCGTCAAAGTTTCGCTTTCTCCTCGTACTACTTTCTGAAAACCAGTAATGATTTTCCGGGTTTCTTCCCCGGTTTCGTCGGTAAAAACAAGCAAATAGTTTTCAACCCCCACTTTTTGCAAATCACTAATGTAAGAACTCAGATTGATTACCTTGTGGCTTAAAATCCGTACCCGGCAATCCGGAGTCGTAACAAGGGGCATTTTGTTTTGGAATTCATCCAAAAGGTGATAACGCATCCGACAACCGGTTTGGTCATGTTTATGATCAAAACCCAAAGCTTTGGATATCATACAGTGGCTGGTAACCATGGTGTCGTATCGCCCGTAACAAAAACAGCCTAAGGTTAAATCTTGGGGTTTGTTTTTGGCAATTAACCGGATTTCATCCCACGAATTTTCAAAAGATAAATACGCTTTGGTTACTCCAAAACTCTGGACAAAGGTCAAACTTTCCGGATTTGCAAGATTGAAATAAGGCGAAACAATCGGGTGAAGGGTTCGGGAAAGTTGCGACAAACTGTGAACCATGGCAACCGGGTAATGCTTATCGTTATCGTCATATACTCTTTGCAAAATCGGAACAGCTTGGGCTACCTCGCTTTCCAAAGAATCAGGAATATCACAGTAAATTGTTTCTACTCCTAACCTTTGGGCAATTTGCAATTGTTCAAGAGACGAGACCCAGACTTCTATACCGCTATTGGCAGTTTTTGCTTGCTTTGCTTTGTCGGGAAGATTATATGGAAGAAATTTTCGGCTTACTTTATTACCCCGAAAATCCGAGAGTTTTCCGAGTGCATCCCGTCTTAATTGATTGAGCGTTTGCACCGAAACAAAAAAGCTGTCGTCGATATCATGTTTTAGATTGGCAAAAACATAAGGAGTTTCGCCGGTTTTTTGGATTTGGGCCAAAAAGCGGTCAATCGATTGCTTTTTGTTGGCTTTTTCTAAAACTATCGGTCCCGCTGCTTCCACCGTGTATTCGCCGTCGGAAACCGTTAAGGACAAACGCTCGGCGGGCAATATGCGCAAAAAACCATCGATAAAAACCAAACGTTTGCCGGTTTCGGTTCTATCGCCCATTTGACAATCCAAGGTTTTTAAAACCGTGGCGCCGCTTTTGGTAACCGGGGTTGCAAACAAGGTCACCAAGTCGCCTTTGTTGGCTTCCCTGACGCTTTCTCCTTTCACCATCATTTTGGTAACGGTAAAGCCGAAACTGTTTTGCTCATCCACAATCCGAATACCGTCCTGTAAACGAAGCGTTTCGGTTAAACGGACAACCACCGAATCCGAAGTTTGTTTAACCACTTTTCCGATGGGAATTCCCTGGTGGTTGACGGAAGCGGGATTGGTCAAAAGATGATTGGGTTCGTCCAAAAGATATCCCTTGGTAAAATCGCGGTTAAAACTGACACGCAGTTTTTTTCGCATCGTTTCATCGATTTCTGGTTCTTTTTGAGCAAAAATTTGATCGATGACTTTCCGATAACTGGATACCACGGTGTAAACATAATCGGGGCGCTTCATGCGTCCTTCGATTTTTAAGGAAGCAACTCCGGCTTGGATAAGTTCGCCTATATACTCAATCGTCATTAAATCTTTCATGGACAAGAGAGCCTGATAATTGCCGATTGGGGTATTTCCGCGATAAAGCGAATAGGTTTTCCGGCAAGGCTGAGCGCACTGGCCGCGATTTCCGCTTCTTGGACCGATGCTCGAACTCAAATAACAATTGCCGGAATGCGAAAAACATAGGGCACCATGGACAAAAACTTCGATTTCGATTCCCTCTTTGGCCATTTCCTTTACCGTTTCCAGCGGTACTTCCCGGGCCAAAATAACCCGTTCAAAACCCAAGCGTTTTAATTCTTGCACGCCTGCCAAAGTATGGATGTTCATTTGGGTCGAGGCATGAAGCGGAAAATCAGGATAGTTCGAACGGACATGGTGGGCAACGCCAAAATCCTGAACAATCAAGGCATCCACTTTTGCTTCATACAACTCGGCAATAAATTGTTTCAAATTATCCCATTCCGAGGCAAAAACAACCGTGTTGAGGGTAACATAAACTTTTACCCCTCTTTCGTGGGCATAAAACGCGAGATCTTTAATGGCAGGTAAATCCATGTTTTCCGCAAACATCCTGGCATTAAAGGCAGTTCCGCCCAAATAGACCGCATCCGCCCCCGCATCAATCCCCGCATAAAACGCTTCGACCGACCCCGCCGGGGCAAGCAATTCGATTTTACCCATATTTTCACCTCCAAATGGAAAAGCCAAAGATTTCTTTGGCTTAAAACAAATTATTTATTATAATTGGTTTTCCGGAACGTCTTCGTTCACTAAATACAAAATACCGATGGTACCTTCTCCGCAGTGACTGGCAATGACGCATCCCGCTTCGGTATGATATAAATTTTTAATAAGTTTTCGTTCCGGCAATTCTTCGATTTTTTCGGCCAAATACCGATAACTTTTATCGGCTGCAGTTTCGGTGATAAAGACAAACTCCGGATCGACTTTCGGAAAATCGTTTAAGAACAATTTGACCATTTCGTTTAACGACTTTTTCATGGAACCGATTATCGATTTTCCGACATCCATGCGTCCGGCGCGAACAACAATCATCGGTTTGATTCTTAATACCGTTCCCAAAAGACGCTTGGTCGTGGAACACCGTCCGCCTTTATGAAGGTATTCGAGCGATTCGACGACAAACTGCGATTTTACGCGCGGAACCAATTTTTGGATTTCCTCGGCAATTTCTTTGGCACTTTTGCCCATGTCTCTTAATTTGGCGGCTTTCAATAACAAAAGAGCAGTTCCCGATGACAAGTTCTTGCCGTCAAGCAGGAAAATACGTTCTTTCAATTCGTCTTTAAGGTTATTGCGAGCCACAAAAGCATTTTGGTAGGTGCTCGAAAAATTCGAGCCGAGGGTTATATGAACTACATCGTTTCCCTGCTCAAGAAACTTCAAATAGGCTTCTTTGTAATCCAAAGGGGTACGGGCTGCGGTTTTGGGAAGCATTTTTTTCTCTTCCACTTTTTTGTAAAGTTCATCGGGCGTGATGTTTACCCCGTCATAATAAGTTTCTTCTTCAAAATTTACGATTAAAGGGAAAACTTCGATTTGGTATTTTGCCACTAATTCTGGAGTGATATCAATTGTGCTTTCGCTGAAAAGAATGACTTTATTCATTAAAAATCCTCCGTTTTATGGAATCCATTCTTGATTTTGTTGGGTCAGTTTTTCAATTGCTTTAATTAACACATCCCTGAATAACAGACCGTCCGCTTCAATATTCGTGCCATCCAAGAATGGGTATTGCTTTTGGTCAAAAACATAGTCAATCGAGGCAACCCGATAAGTGCGGGTGTCGACCAAAGGCACGCCATCAATCGTAACGGAACTGCCTTTTGCCACCAAATTGGAACTGGAACTCAAAGAAAAGTTTAATATTACCCGGATTTGCGTTCCCGTTAAGGTAACGGTTTTTACGGTATTGTCAAAAGGCATTATTTTGTAAAGATGGCCAACTGTTACTTCGGTTCCTTTGGCAATCGGAAAAGCATCGCCCCGAATACCGCCCGAATTGATAAAGGCCACATCCGCATTTGTATGTGCTTTTAAAGCATCGGCCGCCCAGGTAACAGTCGGATATTTGGTGATTGTTGTTCCCGCTACCCCGATTACCCGCGAAAAGAGCGGCGCAGTAGCATGAATTAAAGCATTGATATAATTATCGATGCTATCATGTTTCGGGCGTGAACTGCCCATTTTTACCGTTGATGAACTGACACCGGTAATCTTTTTCGTGATCGGATTGATATTCAAAGTGATATCGCCGACATATTCTCCCGATGAACCGGCTTGAACAATCGGGATTTCCCGGTTGTCGACGGAAGTAATGTAATCGGGAATGTTTAAATGGTAATGACCGTTTACGATTGCGTCAACCGCCTGATAACCGGTCAAACCGGCAAGCATCGAGTTTGTTGTTTCGCTGCCGTCATGGCCGAGGGCAATGATAATATCGACTTGTTGATTTTTGCGTAAATCTTCAATAATCGGACCGATGGTTGTCGGAATTGATTCAAATTTATAGTCTTTCACCATTCCCACCGCAATATCGCTTTCCAAACCGTATCCGATATAACCGACAATGCCCACTTTCAGGTGGCCTTTGTTGATAATCGTATAAGGTTCGGTATTCGGCAGGATTTGGCCATTGGCTTTTTGAACAATATTTGCCCCCAAAAGCGGAAAATCGGCTTCGCCGTTGGACAAATCGCCGTCGCGGTATTTTAGGATTTCCGATATTCCCCAATCGAATTCGTGGTTTCCGATGGTCATGGCATCAAACTTCACCGCATTCATCCATTTTATCACATCGAGTCCCCGCCGGTAGTTGGAAATACCGGTACCTTGGAACATATCGCCCGCGGAAAGCACAATTGTTTCGTTGGGGTTCAAATTGCGTTGGTCGATTAAATATTTACCCATCCGGGCTGCTCCCGCCGCTTGGTCCGTTTCCGCAAGCGCCCCGTGGAAATCGTTTACGGTCAAAATGCGCAAAAAATCAATCGGGTCGTCGGTTTCCGGAACAAAGGAGACATCGATGGTTAATTCGTCAACCGCCTCCAGATTCTTATTGACCTCGGCTAAAACTTCGGCTTCGGTTTTCGGCTTATTGGGATTCGGATTTGTCGTGACGCAACCGACCGTCAAAGTAATTATCCAAAGCAATAAAAATATCCTAAAGAGCTTTTTCATAATTTATCTCAACTTTCTAATAACTTTTGTATGGATATTATACCATTTTTTTCGGTTAATTTCCTGCTTTTTACTTTAAAAAAGCCCCAAGGACTATCGGCTGATAACCTGGGGTCTTTTTCCTTCTGCGGAAGGATCGGTAAATTCTTTTTTAAAAACTACTTTTCTGATTATCAAAACAATCAATAACAGAAGGGGAATTCCGACCTGCCAAACGATTTTGAACCAAGCATATTTTTCTTTAAAGATACGCAAAGCTTCGAAATTGGGAAAAAGCAGATAAGATAAACCTAAGATAACCAACAAAACCCAAACATAAAAGAACTTCTTGCTGCCTTTGGGAAAAAGGTTTTTTAAACCTTCCAATGCAAATTCCAACCCTATCAGTACCTTTAATAACACCGCATTGATAAAAACACTCGAAAGCAATACCTGTATGCGGGTAATAAATTGCGCCACGTCAATCAAAGCAATGGCCGAATAGGTCGGGAAAACCAAAAGATCCGTTAAAGGCGCATCAAAGACCAGCAAATGCATCAAGACGGCGAGCAAATACATCAATCCTCCACCGATAATTCCCCGGCCGAAAACTTTCCGGTAGGTCAGTTTCGGAACGACAATCACTCCCAACCCCGTAAGCAAAATCGCATCCCCGAAAGAAACGACCCCAAAAGAAAGGGAAGACTTGGCAATCTGTTTCAGCGGAGTCTTTAAAAGGGGCAAAAAGTTGGAAAACTGATATTCGGGATAAAGCAACAAAAAAGAAAGAATCAACATGGCCATAAAAACAGGAAAAATTATCACGAATAATTGAATAATTGCTTTTAATCCGGAACGAAGCAGGAAATAAAGAACCGTAAGCACAATCAAAGCGATGAACAAATAAGGTGTATTGCCAAAGGATAATATCCGGATGAAGGAATTAAATTGATAAAAGGAGATAGTCGCAACAATTAAACCGTAAGCGATGTAAAGGATGATTAATAATTTGCCCAATATTTTTCCGAAGGCTTGATCCAAAGCAATAAACAAATCGCCTTGCGGGATTATGGTTAACAGAAAATAATACAAAAGGGCTAAAAACAGGGTACCAAGTACGGTTAGGAGCAAAGCAAACCAAGTATCCCGTCCCGCATTCACATTTCCGTAAGTAACCATGAATTCGCTCGCGATAAACATCGCCAAAATGACGGCCATTTTGGAAGAAGAAACCTGTGTCTGTTCCATCAATCCACATCCTTCACGGTTTGACCGTACCGGTATGGTTTACCTCGGACTTAACTTTCACCTGAAACTCAAGGATTTCGAAAAAATCCTTGTTATCTTCGGACAATTTAAGCCACTCTTGGTAATATTTTTGAAAAAACCGCTTTTCAAACCCGCAAACATCGCATTTAACCTGATTCTTAATTTTGGCAAAAAAACGCACCAATTCTTGGTTTAACCATGTTTCGAGCATTCTTTGATAATCCTGAACGGAAAACTGCCGGGATAAAATCACGGGGTTGGATCCGATGGAAGTTTTGATTGAAACCTTCGTTATCAACAAAGGATTATTTCCGGTTTTGAACTCAAAATCGGTTTGACATCCCTGGATTTCATAAACAATAAATTGATTCGGGTTATCCTCAAGGGGAACATTAATAATTCCCCCTTTCAGTTTTCCTTTTAAAATTAAATAAAATTTGATTTCTTCGGGTTCGATAAAGCCGGCCAATTTGTCGTTTTCAAAATAGAAAATCCCTTCCATCGTAAAGGTTTTGTTTTCTTCAATCTGCTTGATTTCCACCACCGGCAAAGTGAGACTGATTCCTTCGTCCAAGATTTCCCTCATCACCTCAAATAGCAGTTTATGATTGGAAAGGGAAGAATATTTTTCGTCGTTCCTGACCAAGCGTTCCAATTCATACGAAGCGATTTGGTGGATTAAAGCGGTGTCTTTCAGCGTTTCCCGGGCTTCGACACCTTTGGCAACAAACACCAGTAAAGTCATGCGCAGTTCATGGTCCCGCACAAAGAAATCCAAGTGTTCTTTGATACCTTCTTTGGCAATTTCTTCACTGAAAATGATAGCTTTGCAATGGCCGATATACAAACGTTTGCCGGCGACCGCCACAGCATTCCTAATCCCTTCGAAAATCGTATCCCCTTCGGTTTCCACCAGTTTGACCGAAATATTGAAGTCGGCCGATGGTTTGAAAACAATGGTTTCGAAAGTCAATTTAAACTTCTTCTCTTCGCCTTTGTCAAGCGCAATCCCGGCCACATTCGTCACGTTGTTGATTTCCTGATAGTCCCAACAGCCGGACATGGTTAATCCGATGCTGATTATAAATACAATTAAAAACATTTTTTTCCAAATTTGTTTACCCATGTTCTTGTTCTCCCTGACGATGGATGTTTTGTTTCGGAAAGCGGATAAAATGATCTTGCAAATTTTTCCTGCTTAAAGGCCAAAAATAGGCCAGATAGCTGACATTAAACGATTTTAAACCGGCAATATGAGCTATTAAGAGGAGTACCCCCAAAGCGATGCCGAAAAGACCCAACAAAAAGGCCATCAACAAAAAGAAAATCCGGGCAAAAATTACCAATCCTTTCAGTTTGGTGTTGATTAAACCGGTAATAGCGGTCAGCGAAATGACAATGACCATCGGGGAACTGACGAGCCTAGCCTGAACGGCCGCCTGACCGATGACAATAGCGCCCACGATGCTTAAGGCCTGACCGATGCCAATCGGGGTTCTTAAACCGGTTTCCCGAATCAATTCAAAAATAATGAGCATCACAACGCATTCAAGAATCGTCGGCAAAGGAATATCCTGCTGGGAATGGGCAATCGTCAAAGCCATCGGCGAAGGAATGATTTCCCAGTGATGGGTGGAAATCGCAATATACAAAGCCGGGGTGAGAATCGAAACCAGAAAGCCGATCATGCGTAGAATCCGGCCGAAAGAAGCAAAATAAACATTTAGGTAGTAATCATCCGGAGAATAAAAATTATCGATAAAAAGGTACGGCATCGACAAAGCTACTGGAGTTCCCTCCGCAATAATCCCGACTTTTCCTTCCAACAGTTTTCCGGCCAAGACATCTGGTCTTTCGGTCACGCCGATGGTTTTAAAAGGACTGTATCTGGCATCTTTGATTTGTTCGTTGATGATATTGGTATCAAGGATTCCGTCAAAATTGAGGCGGGCCAAACGGGCTTTGACAATCGAAACCAAATCCGGACTGACCAGATTTTGCATATAACAAATACAGATGCGCGTTTTGGTGTCCTTGCCGATTACCTGATAATCCAAATGCAAGTCGGTGGATACGATGCGCCTTCGGATTAACTGAATATTGAAATCGAGCGATTCGACAAAACTTTCCCGGGGCCCCCGAAGCACCTTTTCGTTATCCGGTTCCTGGGGAGCCCGAACATCCCGCAGGTTGGTTTCTATCAATAAGCACTCGGTGCTGTTGTTTAAAAGCAGAACCGTCATTCCACTTAACAGGCCAGCAAACAGTTCGTCCATTAAATTCGTCAGCTGGATTTGCGATGATACAATAATCTTTTCTTTCAAAACTTCGCTCAACGGTTTGCCTGAGGAACGGTTTTGGAAAAATAACATAATCGGAAAAACGATTCCTTCGTTGACGATTTTGTTATCCACCAGATTGCGCAAATAAATAACGCAAAAATTATCTTTGGGACTGTTGGGAGGGGAAAAAAACCGGGCCGTAAGCAAATCATCGCAAATTACCGATTTGATGTGATTTACATTATCCGTAAGGTCGGAAAACAAAAAACGCCTCATACGAACCCCTCCTTTTTGTCCAAACTTAACATACGTATTTTTTGGCAAAACGGCTGATTTTATGCAAGGCGTTTAGAAGCAAAGAAAGATGGCTTTTAATCAGCCATCCTTCTTTGCTGTTTTCATTTTTCATTTATGCACTCGAACGCGTTCGTCAATAGGTAGAAAACTCTTTTCTCCGGCCGGTGCGGCGATGGTGCCAAACGGCATTTGCGCAATCAAGCGCCATTCTTTCGGCAGATTGAAAGTTTTCTTGACTTCGTCATCGATTAACGGATTATAGTGTTGAAGCGATGCTCCCATGTTATGTTCCGCGAGATAAGTCCAAACCGCAAACTGCAACATGCCGTTTGCTTGGTCGGCCCAACTGTCAAAGTGTTGTTGATAAAGCGGAAATTTGGCTTTGAGATCTTCTACGCTTGGAGTATCGTCGAAAAAGAGAATTGTTCCGTACCCCGCGTCAAATGATTTGATTTTGTTTTCGGTGGAAGCAAAATTGGCCGCAGGGACGATTTTTCGTAAAGTTTCCAAAACGATGTTCCATAATTTATGGTGGTTTTCTCCCAACAAAATTACTACCCGTCCGCTTTGAATGTTAAAAGGCGATGGGACGAATTGGGTTATCGCTTTGATTTGATCAATCAATTGTTGATCGGAAATTGTCGATTGATTGTTTAGATTGTATATTGATCTTCTTAATTTAATCGACTCAATTAAATTAGATTTCATTTAATTCCTCCTTATTGCCAATATTTTAACACACAAAAGTATTATAACCAAATCATTTGCTTTTTTAAAAAACAGCCATTTAAAATTATGAAAAAAAAGAAACTTTTTTGAAAGTTTCCTTACTTAATGAAACCGCGCGAAGCGGAAATGTAGCCCCCTTGCAAAGTGGTTATATCGTTGCTGATAATCATGGCGTTTTCGTCCGCATCGTGAATCAATTTAATCAATTGTTCTTTGCCTTTCCGATTGGTGTAAATCATCAGCACGGTCCGGTCGGTATCTTTGCCTTTTGCTTCAATGGTGGTCACGCCATAACCGCTTTTGCGCAATTCTTCCGCAAGCCTCAAGCCGTTATCCGCGGAAGTAATGGTTTGAATCAAAACTTTTCCGAAAGCCAAATAGTTTTCGAGTTTGGAACCGACAAAAACACCGGTCGCAAAGCCCAGGCTGTAAACGATGCCTTTAATCGGTTGTTCGGAAATACCCCCGATAACCCGGGAAGCGATGAATACCCAAATGGTTACTTCGAAAAAGGCTAGGATAACCCCTTGCTTGCGATAACCTTTGTTGATTAAGATTATGCGCAGGGTACCCATCGATACTTCGATAATCCGAGAACAAAAAATTAGCAACAATTCCCACCAGGGAACCGAAACAAAAGCGTCAACTATTTTATCCCACATATAATCACCTTTTCAGATTTCCGATGTTATTATTTTCCTTGTGATGCAAAAGACTGATGGTCGGCATTGAAGACAAGGTAAAGTTCGAGGATGTAATATTGTAAGTATTGGAGCCGTCTCCTTCTTTTTGTTCCGGGTTGGTAAAATACAGTTCCGAGACCCCGCGCACTTCAACCCCCAACAAACTGGTAATCAAAATATTCATTTTTATCTTGGAGAACACATTGATTTGATCCGGAAAAAAGAAATCGCTGTTTTTCGGAATAACCAAATTCACGATGACGTTTTTCCGTTTGGTATTTTCGTTATATAACAGGTAGGCTCTGGTATCGGTCTTTTTGTTTCCCGATACAAAAATATAAGACACTCCCGAACGTTCGAACTTCAGTTGTTCAAAATAAATGCTTGCCACCAATTTTCCTTCCACCACTTTAAAAGGGATTTTCAGGGAAAGATAGCGGTAGTTTTGGGGGCGGGCCAAAACATCATCGAGTTTGACGGTACTTTCAAACATATGAAATTCGGTACTGCGGTTTTTTATATACTTTTCGACATAACGAGGCGATTCTTCGTAGATTAGCATCCGATCCATGAATTCGATTATCGAATAGTTGTCGGAAGCAAATTGCAAATTCCGGAACATTTCGGCCCGGGAATTGGCATCCTGATTAGCTTTGTTTACGGATTTATTGTGCAAATACACCAAATAGCTGAAACTGGTGGTGGAACAAAAAGAGGCAAAGGCGACAAATACGGTCGCCAAACGAACACCGATTTCATAGGAATCATCCAAAAACGATTTTCCGAAAACAATCAATAAACAGGCAAGCAAAAAGATTATCGCACTGATGATAAGAAGAATGGAAAAAAGATGCGATTTGGGTTTCTTCACATCATCACCCATGGTTCTTATTCTTGGGAATCAAAATTGAAACCAATCGTATCGTCAACCGGTAAAGACAAACAAATGGCGTGCGGTTCTTTGTTGATGCCGTGTTCCGAATTGATGGCTTGCATAATAGGATTGGTATATTGTTCTTCCACAACAATCAAAATAATATCTTTCTCGGGAGAGATGGTAATGCCAAAAAATTTCTTGACTTCATGAGCGGCCGTTCCCCGACCATGCATAATCGTTCCGCCTCTTGCCCCGTGGGATTTTGCGGTTTCCATGACCTCCTCCGAAAATCCATGATTACATATCACTATAATAAGATCGTATTTACTCATTTTATTCCTCCATTTTTTCTCCTTTTAAAAGACTAAGGGTTTTTTTGCCGATGCTTTTAACCGGTATGGTAAAAGCGACGCCCGTACCGCGGCGCGAGAATTCAAAAAGTTCATATATTTTTCCCAAAAGTGCCGGCGTTTCTTGTTTGGGAACAATGCTGAAGATAACGCTCTTTTCCGTCTCTGCAAGCCCGAAATACTGCAGCAATTCGGAATTTGCGGAACCTTTTCCATGGACAATGGTGTTAAAGTTGACATTTTGTTCCTCAAACATTTTTAAAACCCGGGTGCACATTTTTCGATCAATAATCGTTATTAGTATTTTCATTTTTCTACCTCATCCAACATAATAATTTCGTCGTCGCCTGAATCAACGACTTTTTCTTTCAACTTAATGTTATAGATTAACCCCATCACCTGAATCGTGACCAAAGGAGCCATCGCCACAAAGGCAACCAGTCCGAACGCATCGGTCAGAACATTTTTGCCGAGGATGGTGGCGGCACCGATGACAAACGGAACCAAGAAGGTCGAGGTCATCGCCCCCGATACTGCTCCTCCGGAGTCAAAAGCAATTGCCGAGAATACCTGAGGAACAAAGAAAAGCAGGATTAAAGCGATGCTGTAGGCAGGAACCAAAAACCACAGAATATTTATTCCGGTCAATACGCGAACACAGGCAAGGCCAATCGCAATGGAAACCCCTGCCGACATACAAATCATCATCGCGCGTCGGGAAATGGCCCCACTTGTAACTTCTTCGACCTGTTTATTCAAAACGATTACCGAAGGTTCGGCTAAAACAATCACCGCTCCGAATAACATGCCGGCCGGAATTAATAACCAATTATTTTTCAAGTCGCCAAAGGCTTTACCCAAATAATCGCCTATCGATACAAAGCCCGCATTTGCCCCTGCCAAAAAGAGGGCAAGGCCAATATAAGTATAGAGAAAACTGATTAAAATGCGAATAACTTTCTTTTTCGGAAAATGAAAAACGAGAAAATTAAAAATGAAAAAGAAAAGCAAAAACGGCATAATGGCAATCCCGACTTCTAGCAAGTATTTGCCGATAAAGCCCCAAAGTGTCATAGTTTCGGAAATGCTTTCGCCCGGCTTATCCAAAAATAAACCGGATATCATGATGGCGAGTATAGGACCGATTGAAGCAACCCCGACAAGACCGAAACTGTCATCTTCGGAACGGCTGTCACCGCGGGAAACGGATACCCCTAAACCCAAAGCCATAATAAACGGCACTGCCATTGGTCCGGTGGTCGCACCTCCGGAATCAAATGCCACAGGGACATAAGATGGATTGACAAAGTTTAATACAACAGCAATTATAAAAATCAAGAAATAAAAGCCGATAAAAATATAGGTCAGTTTGATTTGGAATATTATTCTCAGCAAAGCCACAACAACAAAAATTCCCACACCAAAAGCCACAATCAAAATAAAAATCAAAGGTGAATCCTTGTTGAATTGTTCGGCAAGTACAAGAATCGCCGGTTCCGATACGGTAATCATGAAACCGATGAGAAAACCAATCAAGATCAAAAACCACAATTTGCGTTTTCTCGTAATATAGCTACCGATATTTTCCGCCAGGGGCATCATCGACCCGCTGGCCCCAAGAGTAAACAAAATTAAACCGATAATCAACATGAAAGCCCCAACTAAGAATTCGCCGACATCGGTGGCTTTTGTCCCAAAAATGAGACACATGATGAGGATAATTATCGTCATCGGTAGGATACTTTGCAAGGAATCTTTTATTTTTTCTAGTAGTATTTTATTCAAGTACTTATCCTCCTGTCACGTTAATAATTTTCAATATTTATGTATATTATACCATTTAAAAGTTGTTAAGTAAAGCCAAATGAAATTGTTAAGAATCTTATTTACAGGAATGCCTTTTTCTTTAAAAAAAGAAACTTACTTAAAACATTTCGGTTAAAAAATGACCCAAACGTATGGGTCATTTTTGCTTATTAGGATAAAAACCGATTTACTTCCTGAATTCCCTGTTCGAACAATATGTCAGCTTCTTCTTTCAATTTGGCAACACTGCCTAAGAATTCTTCTTTGGTCGTTTGATCGGAAAAACCTTTCATGTTGGTTTTGACATTTAAAACTGCTCCTTCAAACCCGGCTTTGATTAACAGAAGCCCAACCCCAAAATCGGAGATGGCGGTTTTGTTGGCATATTTTAACATAGGAAATGCCGTTTTTAAAGCTTCAAGGGCAAGTTCTGCTACTTTGTGAGGAACTTCCGTGGCTAGGATGGTTGCTTTATTTAACTGTTTTTCCCGAATCAATTGTTCTTCGGAAGTATTTTTGGGAAGTTGCAAACAATCCATAATACGATTGAAAGCTTCCGTATCCAAGTCAACCAATTCCATTGCTATGTTTTTTTCCCGGTTTAACTTCTCAAAAGAAACCAAGTATTCGTTTTTACTGTCTTCGGGAAGTTCTTTGAATTTCTTTTTTCCGATGGTCAAATGGGCAACCATCCGGATAAGGCTGATACCTTGGGCAACGGAAAAAGCGGAAACACTTCCTCCGCCCGGGGCAGGTGTCGGGGCATCCACAGCCTGCATAAATTCTTTGCATGTCAGTTCCAGTAATTTCATCTCATTCACCTATTATTTTTCCTTTGCTGACTACTTGTTTTCCGGAAATAAAAACATCTTCCACATGGTTGATACCGAAATGGTAAATCAGATAATCCAAATTAGGACAATCAAAAATGACGAAATCAGCATCTTTTCCGGCTCCGATTGAACCTTTGGTTTTTTCAAGACCCAAACTTACCGCCGCATTAATCGTGGCTGCTGTAATGACTTCTTTTGGAGTCATTTTCATTTTTAGGCAAGCCACCTGCATGGCCAATTGAAGGTTTTCGCACGGCGAACTGCCGGGATTGTAATCGGTCGCAATTGCCACTCCGCACCCTTTTTCAATCATCAAACGGGCTTTTGCGTAATCACTGTTTAAATAAAAGGAAGTTAAAGGCAGCAGATTGGCAACTGTACCGCTTTGGGCAAGTCGTTCCATATCGCTTTCGGTGGTTGCCATTAAATGATCAGCCGAAATGCAGCCAAGTTCCTGCGCAAGAGCGGCGCCCCCCATCGGGACAATCTCATCCGCATGCATCTTTATTCCCAAGCCGAGCGATTTGGCATAGGTTAATATTTCCTTTGTTTCTGCAAGCGAAAACACTCCGTCTTCGCAAAAAGCATCACAAAACTCGGCTAAATTTTGTTTTTTTACTTCTTCCGTCATTTCTTTCAATAAAGCCAAGAACTTGGGACGATCATTTTGATATTGGGGCGGAATCGCATGAGCTCCCATGAAAGTATTAACAATCTTTACGGGATGCTTTTGATCCAAAAATCTGGCCACTTCCAATTGTTTGACTTCCGTGGACAGTTCCAAGCCGTAACCGCTTTTGGCTTCTACGACAGTTGTACCATGCAAAAGCATTCTGTTTAAGGTCTTTTGGGCTTGGTCCACCAATTCATCAAAGGAAGCTTTGACGGTGTGGTTAACCGTATTCAAGATTCCTCCCCCTTGTTTTAAAATTTCCAAATAAGAATACCCGGCCAGTTTCATGGCCAATTCATGTTCCCGCGATCCCGCATGCACCAAATGGGTATGCGAATCGATTAAACCGGGAGTAACCAGCTTTTGGTCGGCATCAACGACAAAAGCATCATCGCAATATTTCTGATAACCCAAACCGGTTCCTGCCTCGATAAACTTTCCGTTTTCCGCAACCAAATAAGCATCATGCAAAAACTGGACTTCATTCATGGCTTTTCCGGTCCGTAAACCGTTTGACCCTTTCATGGTGACTAATTCGCCGATATTTTTAACTACCAAGTACCGCACAGTTATTCATCCTTCTTGATTAAATGGTATTCCAGGACCTTTTCGGCAGAGAAATCGGTTAACCCCAAATAGTATTCCATCGATTGTGTTAAGGCTTCAAGCGGTACCATCCCGATAATCTCACTGCCAAGTACGCTTACGCCGTAGCGGGCAGCTTCCATTTTTACCATTTCGAAAACTCTGTAGATACTGTTCTTTTGATAATTGGTAATATTCATCGTAACCTGAACAATCCCTTTTTCTTTAATTTCGGCAGCGCCGGCTTTGATATACCTTAAACCGCCGCTGGAATGACGGATTGTTTTGGCGATAGCCTGAGCGATTTCTTTCTTGTCGGTATTTAAATTGATATTGTAGGCAATTAAAGGCATCCTCGCCCCTACCGCTACCGCTCCCGCCGTCGGGTGAATTTCCGGTTTTCCGAAATCCGGATGCCAAAGGTGATCCTGTATTTTGGTTTTCATTCCTTCGAATTCTCCTTTTCGAATATCGGCTAAATTGACCCGGTGTTCCGCTGAGGCTGCTTCTTCATATAAAAAGACCGGCAGAGAAAAACGCTCATAAATGGCTTGTCCCAATCTTTTGGCATAGGCAACGCATTCTTTCATTTTGATATTCTGAATCGGGACAAACGGAAGGACATCCACGGCACCCATTCGGGGATGCTCGCCCTGATGGTGATTCAAATCAATCAGTTCGACGGCCTTTCCCACCATCGCAAGGAGCGGTTCCATCATGGCTTCCGGGTCGCCGAGTAAAGTTACGACGGTGCGGTTATAACTGGCATCCGGTTCGACGCTTAGCAACTGAAAACCCGGTTGGTTGCGCAGAACCGAAACGATTTTTTCGACTGTCTCAAGGTTCCGCCCTTCGGAAAAATTCGGTACGCATTGAACTACTTTCATGTTATTTTCCTCCTTGCGACAATTTGGCCTTTACTATTGAGTGAAGGTATTCTTTATCGCACAAATTAGGTAATGTTATATGATTGGCAGGACTAGTTTCATTGAATTGGATAGCCGTTTCGATGGAAGCGCTGTTTCTTGCCCAGGCCCGGCGGGCAACCCCGGCCATCACATCCCAGGTAATGGCACTACTAAGAATCTCGTCAACCCGTTTTGAACCGTCAAGCAACAAACCGAAACCACCGTTGATGGCTTTTCCAATCCCGACACCGCCCCCGTTATGAAGGACAACATAAGTCATTCCCCTGGCCGCATTCCCCGCAAACACCTGCGTGGCCATTTCTGCCATAATATTGGAACCGTCTTTGATATTGGCGGTTTCCCTGAATGGTGAATCCGTTCCCCCGGTATCATGATGGTCCCGTCCGAGCATTACCGGTCCGATGCGACCTTCGCGAATCATTTCGTTAAACTTAAGGGCGATTTTTAAGCGTCCGGATGCATCCTGGTATAAAATCCGCGCTTTGGTTCCGACCACCAGATTATTCTGTTTGGCGTTTTTGATCCAATTGTAGTTGTCCAAATCCTGAAAACGGCGGTTCGGGTCAATACAGTCCATGGCAGCTTGGTCGGTTGCATCCAAATCTTCTTCCTTGCCGCTTAATANNAGGTCCGTAACCGTAGTCAAACAGGAACGGCCCCATAATATCTTCCACATAACTTGGCCAAATGAAACCTTCCAAAGGATTTTCGCCGTTTTTGCAGATTTCTTTGATGCCGGAATCGAAGACAGCTTTCATGAAACTGTTTCCGTAATCAAAGAAATAAGTTCCCTTTTCTACCAAAGACTTGATGGCCTGATAATGTCTGGCCAGTGAAGCATCAACTTTTTGTCTGAAGGTTTCCGGATTAGTCTGAAGGAGCCTCGTCCGTTCCTCAAAAGTAATGCCGACCGGACAATATCCGCCTTCGTAGACATTATGACAGGAAGTTTGGTCGCTCAACAAATCGATTTTAATTTTNNGCCTTAGCCGCATACTCCAGCAAATCCACGATGTTGCCGTAAAAAGCTATGGCAGCGGGTTTTTTCTCCTTCACAAATTCCTGGGCTTTGGAAAAAGCTTCTTCCGGAGTATTTACCACAAAATCAATCCAACCCTGATCCAAACGGGTTTGAATCCGGGAATAATCGACTTCGGCAATTACGCCCACACCCCCAGCAATCCGGCAGGCTTTTCCTTGGGCTCCGCTCATTCCGCCCAAACCGCTGCTCACAAACAGATGTCCGGCCAAATCTTTTTCCCGCGGGATTCCGAGTTTTGCTCGCCCCGCATTAAGCAAAGTGGAATACGTGCCGTGGACTATCCCCTGCGGTCCGATGTACATCCAACCACCGGCCGTCATTTGACCGTAGGAAGCAACGCCGAGGCTTGCGGCACGGTTCCAATTATACAAATCATCATACAAACCGACCATCAAACCATTGGTAATCACTACTCGCGGAGCATTCGGATGCGAGGAAAAGAGGCCAAGCGGATGGCCGGACATGACAACCAGCGTTTGGTCAGATTCCATGATTTGTAAATATCGTTTGATTAAATGGTATTGCATCCAGTTTTGCATGACCGCACCGGTTTCCCCGTAAGTAACAAGTTCATAAGGGTACAAAGCCACATCAAAAGCCAAATTGTTGTCAATCATCACCTGAATGGCTTTCCCTTCCAAGGTCTTTCCCGGATAGCAATCAATCGGTAACCCTTGGGGAGGATTTTTCGGATAGAACCGATAACCGTAAATCCGGCCTTTGGTCAGTAATTCGTCCAAAAACTCGGGGGCCAAAATCTCATGCCATTTCTTCGGAATATACCTTAAAGCATTTTCGAGGGCAAGTTCGATTTCCCTTTCCGTTAAAGTGAGCTGCCGTTTGGGTGCCCGGCGAATGCCTTCCCGAAAAACCGGGTATTCCGGAAGTTCCGGAAAAATTTCCTCGAGAGTTACGTTTATTTTCATATCAGTTTTCCTCCTAAAGCAATTGGCCGATGGCTTTTTCGACTTCATCGACAATTGTATTGTTTTCCACCAGTTCCGTGGCCCGATTGATTAATGGGTACATGATTTCGTCTTCCTTTAAATAAGGAAGATATTTTCTTACGGTTTGATAAGCGGTTTTCGATCCTGCTCCCAAACCGTCAGGATTTCGGAAATCAACAGCTTGACAGGCCGTCATTAATTCCATGGCCAAAACTTTTTGGGTATTTTTCAGAATCTGGCGGGCCGTCAAAGCTGAGATGCTGCCCATCGAAACATGGTCTTCCTGGTTGGCGGAAGAAGGTATGGAATCGACCACGGCGGGGTGAGCCAAAATCTTGTTTTCGCTGACCAGCGAAGCAGCCACATATTGGACAATCATGAAACCCGAATTGAGACCGGGATGGGCGGCCAAAAACGGTGGTAATCCTTCGTTTAAAGTCGGGTTGACCAAACGTTCAATTCTTCTTTCGCTGATGCTGGCTAGTTCCGCAATTGCAATTTTCAAGAAATCAAATACCAAAGCGAGCGGCTGGCCGTGGAAGTTTCCGCCGGAAATAATCTCATCGTTATTGAGAATTAACGGATTATCCGTCGCCGCATTCATCTCCAATTCCACGATTTTCATAGCATATTCGAGCGCATCTTTGGTTGCTCCGTGAACCTGAGCCATGCAACGAAGCGAATAAGCATCCTGAACCCGGATTTCTCCCTGATGGGTTATCAGTTTGCTGTTATTGGTAAGGCGGCGAATGTTGGCGGCCGATAATTGCTGGCCGAGCTGCCCGCGGACAAAATGGATGCGTTCATCGAAGGCATCAATAATTCCCCGCAAGGCTTCCAAGCTTACTCCCCCCGCAATATCCGCCATTTTCGCCAAATTAATGGCATCATATAAAACCATGGCTCCGATGGCGGTCATAACCTGGGTACCGTTGATTAACGACAAGCCTTCCTTGGCTTCCAGGTGACTCAAAGGCTGAATCCCGGCCAGTTTCAGGGCTTCTTCGGCTGGCATCAGTTTTCCCTGATAATAAACTTCGCCAAGGCCCAACAAAGGGAGCGCCATATGGGAAAGCGGAGCCAAATCACCGCTGGCACCGAGTGAGCCTTTTTCCGGAACGGCCGGAATCAAATCGTTGTTTAAAAATTCGATGATTTTTTCCACCAATTCCAAGCGGATGCCCGAATAACCTTTGGCAAGAGCATTGGACCTTAAAGCCATGATGCCGCGAACCGTCGGAATATCCAAATGGGGACCCACCCCGCAGGCATGTGATTTCAGTAAATTGACCTGCAAAGTTTGCAAATCTTCGGTCGAAATCGTTTTTTCCGAAAGCTTTCCGAAACCCGTATTGATTCCGTAAGCAATTTTTTTGCTTTCAATGAGGTTCTGAATACTCGAACGGGAATTAGTGATTTTGACAATGGCATCTTTACCGAGTTTAACTTTGGTTTTTCCTTGGGTTATCTGGTAAAAATCAAATAAGTTCAAATGGTATCCGTTTAATTCTATCATTTGCCACCTCTAAAATGCTTTATGCTAGTTATTTAAATAAGAATCAAAGACCGCTTTGTTTTGCACACGGCTTAAAGCTTCTTCTTTGGCGATGATTTTGGTTTTGACGAGTTGCGCCAAACTTTCATCCATCGTAATCATGCCAAAGGATTTTCCGGTCTGCACCGCGGAATAAAGCTGTGATGATTTACCATCCCGAATCAACGATAAAACGCCCGGAGTCGGCAGCATGATTTCCACCGCACAGGCCAAACCGTTGCCGTCAAGCCGCGGAATCAAATGTTGGGAAATAATACCCCGAACATTGCCTGCCAGTTTCGAAGCGATTAACGGATGCTCGTAAGCCTGGAAGTTGCTTAAAATCCGTTCGATGGTCGTGGAAGTGGAATTTGTATGTAAAGTCGATAATACTAAATGGCCCGTATCCGCTGCAATCAAAGCGGTTTCGATTGTTTCTTTATCGCGCATTTCCCCGACCAAAATTATATCTGGATCCTGACGCAAAGCCGATCTTAAGCCGCTTGCAAAATCGTCGCAGTCGCGGCCGACCTCCCGTTGCGAAATCAGCGATATTCCTTTGGGATAACGGTATTCAATCGGATCTTCGATGGTAATGATGTGTTTGCGCTGGGTCAGATTGACTTCGTTGATTAGACTGGCCAAAGTGGTTGATTTGCCGTTGCTGGTAGCACCGGTTATCAGGATAATTCCGTTTTTGTGTCTGATTAAATCTTTGATTTGCATCGGAAGCTGCAAATCTTCGAATTTAGGTACCGTTCGCGGCAAAATCCGGACCGATACAGCCAATTTCCCCAATTGGCGATAAAAGTTCATCCTGAAAAAACCTAAATCGGCGTCTTCCAAACTGATATCGATTGCCCCTTTTTGTTCAAAAAGCTGTTTCTGCAATGTAGCCGTCACAACTTCCTGAAAAAGGGCGGTTAAACCTGCTTCGGTTGTTTTTCCATAATCGTTTAAGGGTTTTAAGTAAGTATTTACCCGGATAAAAGGATATTCATTGCTCACCAAATGAACATCGGTTGCTTTTTCGTTTATGGCCTGTTTTAAAATTTGAAGGAATTTTTCCATAATATCCTCTTTTCTTTTTTCTTTTCTTACCCTTCCATTATACCTGAAAACGGTCTCATTTTCAACTAATATCATGTTATCCAAAGCATAAGAAAACCTCTTTTCGTCAGGAAAAGAGGTTAGAAGCCATTATGATTTTAAATATTGCAAAACTTTGATACTTGGTTGATATAACCAAAGAATGGTCAGAAAACTGCTTAAAGCAAGCAGGATTTCAAACGGAATATCTGCAATCCAATAAGCCGCCAAATCCACTTCGGTTATAAAGGCTTGGGGAATCAGCATAATCCAGGAATATAAGAAAGAAAACAAAATTCCCAAAAGACCCAAAGGAAAACTGTCGTTAACCTTTTTGAAAAGCGAATTCAAAAGCAAAGGTATCATCATCCACCCAATCATCATAAAGGGCAGATAAACCAAGTTGAAAGACCCCATCAATAGATTATCCAAAATAACATGGATAAAAATGATTATCATGGTATGGGAAAGTTTCAAACTCTTGGAATAAACGACAATCAAAAAGACCGTAAGTTGGATATTGGGCAAAAAGGTGAGTGCCTGTTCCTGAACAAAGAGGATGGCGGTTAGGATACCGATTAGGGCAATATCCCTGACAAGGATTTTATTTTTCATGATTGACCACCGGCTACTTTAGTGTAAACAAACCGCACCTCGAGGTTATCCTTTAACGTTATCTGTTCGATTCCCACCCGCGCGGGACTGCCGTTGAGGTAAATCATGATAAAAGAATGGACAAAATCGGTTTCCAAATTGGCGATTTTCAATAACTTTCCGTTTTCGATTACAAGATCAAAATGTTGCTCCAAAATTTCAACCAAAGTATCGTTGGGTTGAAAAGTAAGTCGTTGCCTTTTTTCTGTTCCCGTTTCATCGACAAGCACGACTGTCAGAGTACCTTCCTGTTTGGCTTTTTCCTGTTTTTTGATATAGAGAAAACTTCCAATCATCAGGCCCAAAGCCACAAGCGAGATGATGATTTTTATCGCTGTTTTATTCATAATCACTGAAACAAGACGAAACTTTTCTGGGTGCGCACAAATTCCCGATAAGCCACCAACGCCGCAAAACTCTGCGGAGTGGCATAACTTAAATCTGCCCCGCTGTCTTTGCTGTAGGCAAAGGAACCATCGCCCAAAGAAAAGTTGAGCAATGCTTCGACCAAGTTGACGGTGTCCTTAGTAAATTCTTCGCTTGTCGGATCGATATTGTTGGCAACAAGCCCCAAAATCGCATAGGCGGTCGTGCAGGAATTGGCAGTACCCCACGATAGAACTCCCTCGGAAGTCAAGTTTTCTTTGATTAAATCGATGAGCGGTGTTTTATCCGTTTCCTGATGGGAAAGCGCCATCAGAGCAGCCCCCGCGTAATCCGCATCCTTTCCCTCGACATTCAAAATGTCGTTTAAAATCGCTTGTTTTAAGTAATTATTGCTTCCGGTATAATTAAGCGCCATCAAAAGATAGGATTGATTCCAGGCATCGAAAGTCGTAAGTTCCGCAAGGAATTGTTCCGCTTTCGGACAGGCAAGGTCAAAGGACCGGGCTATCACCAAAGCGGAAAAAGCCTCGGTTCCGAGGTTAAGAGGCCGGTTTTGCAAATCCGCTTCCACCCGATTGGCGGTCAAATAATTTTCCAGAGTTACCCCAAAGCCGCTTTTTTCCAAAGCTTTCAAGGCAGCGACAACATGGTATTCGAGAATAAGTCCCGTTTCGGTTTCTTTTACATACTGATTGGCATAGTTTTGAACAAATTGATCGATTGCCAAATCGACTCGATCAATGAGCGTTTCGGTTTGGTTTCCTTTACAGCCTGTTGCACCAGCAAGCACTAAAAGAACAACCAAAAACAATACTTTTTTCATGGTTCTTCCTTTCTTTCTAGTGATATTTTGATGATAAGTATCCTGACTCCACTTCTTCCTCCATGCGCCTTCCCAAAAATCTTTCAGTGGCTTAATGCATTTCGTCCGTGTTACAGTTGCTGGGACAGTTCAAGCTTTGCACTTGATTCCTTATCACCTTTATAAATTATACCACTTTTCCGATTTAAAAGCAATCGAAAGCAAAAAATAAAAGGGCGAAAAAATAATCGCCCTATAGATAAATTTTGACAATCATTCCGTCGGCACTTTCGACAGATACAAACTCTAATTTACCGAAAGTTTTTTTGCAACGTTTCAATTCTTTTGCGAATTGTGAAATCACTTCTTCGTCCAAATCCATTTCCATGTGATCATTGCAGATTTTCCGAATAATGCTTGTTTTCGTTAATACCCAGGTGGGAAAATAAATCGGAAAGCCGATTCCCCCTTGTTTTCGAATAACGATTTTCATAGGATCATTCCACATAGATTTCGACAATGTCGCCTTCGGCGCTTTCCAATTCCACCAATTTTCCGATTATACCTTGATCGATTAAGGCTAAAATCTGATCGAAATCAATGTCTTTTAACGATATGTTTTTGTCGCCGAAAGTTAAATTACCATTCCCTGATGCAACCAGGATTTTGGCAATCGCCAAAGGAAGATTGACCTTTACTTTGTCCCCGTCTTCGGTCGAAACCCGGATTTTAAGCAACATGGCATTCGGATCTTTACGCTTTTCTTCGGGAACCAATTTCGTTTCCGCTTCCTTTTCTTTTCCGAGCATATAGTCCACCGTTGTTTCGAACATTTGGGCAATTTCTAAAAGCAAAGTAACATCGGGATAGGAGATGTCATTTTCCCATTTCGATACTGCCTGCGGGGATACTCCCAATTTTTCGGCTACTTCCTCCTGAGTCATTTTTTTGTCTTTACGCAATTCGGTAAATCGTTTTCCAAAACTGAAATTCATATGTTTTTTCCTCCTTCACAAGCATTATACGAAAAAAGAAACCTAAAAACCAGCACCCGTTAGTTGAAAAAGGGCACTTTTTCTCAACTGTTTGGTGATTTTTCCCTCAACTATTGGTTTACAAGATAATTATACCATAAGATTATTATTTTCGGGGCTGAATTGTTCCGTGCGGATGTTCCGGGGGTGCATAAAGCGAATAAAGTTTGAGAGAAATGCTTCCGACATTGGTTACATTGTGCCATTTGCCGGCCGGTATAATAATCATATCGTCTTCTCCGGCTTCCCGGCGGTAATTTAAAGCGAGATCTGTATCGCCCATTTGCACCAGGGCTTTTCCCTGTTCGATGACAATAACTTGATCGGTATTCGGATGTCTTTCCAATCCGATCGATTCGCCCGGAAGCAAACTCATCAAAGTGATTTGCAAATGTCGGCCCGTCCATAAAGCCAAGCGAAAGTTATTGTTGCTTTTGGTAGTTTCTTCAATATCGAAAGTTATCGGTTTCGGACCGTGGTCGTATAACGGAATCGCTTCGCCCCGCTTAAAAGGTTTTATGGGTATTGGTGATAGGGGTAAATAATAGTAATAGGGCGGCTGTAAATAATAAAGCAAAAAAGTCCTCCTTTCTTTTTTCCTATCCTATCTTATGCCTGATTTCCCTGTTAAGTGTATAAACGCCAAAGAAAAACTGCGTGAAACCTTTTATCACGCAGTTATTGCCTTTTATTTGGTTTTATAAGTCGATTCCGTTACCTGGAAAGGATTTTGAATCGCATTGTTAACCGCTTCTTTGGTCAATGCCAAAACAGTCGCATCCATGTCGTCGGTCTTAAAAGTTATATCGTCAATCGATAAACCGGTTATTGCCTTAAACCAGGTAAGAGCTGCGGCATATCTGCCTTTTTTGACATAAAGGTGATAGCCATCGCTGTTTAAAGTATCGCCCAAGAAACTGGTGCGCATGTTTTGAATCGTTGTTCCGGACGGAATGATTCCGTAAATGTCGGAACGCGGTACAATCAATTCGTTTACCGTATCGACAATGGCCTGAAACATCGTCATTTGGTCGTGGTTGTATTTGACAAAATCCTGATGGGTTGAAGTATTGGCGTAAGCCCAAGTCATATGCCAATAAATTCGGGCATACGGATTCTTGATATTGGCTTTGACGAAGTCAATCAACTGATTGAGATACGGTTGGTAAGTCCCCGGTATCCCGCTGGAACCGCTGACTTGTTGAATGACAATAATATCCCATTCTTCGTCCTGCAGACCGAAAACCAATTTTTTACCTTCCGTTCTGACCCATTCGTCGGCAGTGTTTTTCTTATATTTATAATTCGCCGAATCGTTTGTGAAACTGGTCACATGCATTTCGAGGCTAGCGCCGTCACGGTGCATGTTGCCCAAAACGACTTCTTCGACACCGTAATTTTTGGCGATTTTATACAAATATTCCATTCCGTCTTCGCTGAAGCTGTTTCCGATGGCCAAAACCTTCAAAGTTTTCGTAAAGTCCATGACCCCCCTTTCCACTTCCACTTTCAATATCACATAAACAGTGCCGGAAGCAACTTTTACGTAATGAGTTCCGAATGCCGTGCCTTTCAATTCCAAGGCAGTACCGTTAACAACGATTTCCAATCCGTGCGGGTCTGTATCAAGCAATTCCAAATAGCCGATGGAAGTTTTTTCCGCTTCATAAGCTTTTAAGTTGTCCAACAAACCCTGGGAAGCGGAAAACGATAACGATTTGGTTTCGCCTTTTAGAATTGTCACCTGATAAGGATTTTCATCGGTACCTTGGCCTTCCAAACCAGAGAATTCAATTCTTTTTTCTTCCGAGTTTCCCTGGCAACCGATTAAAGAAAATAAAATAAAACAAGTTGTCAGTATCACTATTAATTTGCGCATAACCTTCTCCTCTTTAGCTTTCGGAAATATTATACCATAATCCAACTTGTTTAGACAACTTTTTTGATAAACCGGAAACAAAAAAAGGCCTTGCGACTTTTTCGCTTATTCGGTTTTGATTTTTAAAAAAACTAAATCATCCCAACAAGTTCTTTGCAAAGCATTACCAAATCATAGCGGATGCCTTCCCGGGAGCGCCAAGAACGGCGGTCCCATTCGTCCTGAGAAACATCGTCCCCGCCATAAATTAAAGCGCCGTAGGAAAACTTGCGAAAAAGCGCCACCGCAATACATCCCGCCTGTTCCATTTCAACCATTTTGGCGCCTTCGCTCCTTCGCAAATTGATGCGATCAATGGTTTCCCGAAAGATTGCATCGGTAGTCCAGGTAAGACCGGTCAAATAAGCGATATTTCTTTGGTCCAAGTAAGCGGTTATTTTTTTAACAACTTCCTGGTCGCAATAAACGATTCGGGATGGTTTAAGGTAGTGATAGGAAAAACCTTCGTCTCTGATGGCACCTTCGACCACCAAGATTTTCCCGACCGCGATGTTTTTGTCGAGGACTCCTCCGCCCCCGCAAAACATTACTTTTTTGATTCCCATATTTTGCAACAAATCAAGATTCCCGGCGCAGGCCGGGCAACCTACTTGTCCTTGGACGATTAAGACATCGCTGTCTTCAAACTGATAAAGCTCGTAGGGGTTTTCGCCGCGGATTGTCAAATACTTCTTTATCGATCCTTTGTCGATTAGTTTTTTATTGTTTCTCCGAAAAAGGTTATTATCAGTTTGTCGCAATCCAACTTGGGATAATTTCTGGCGACATTCTCAGGATTGATTAAAGCGGTTGGGTTATCGTCAAATTCGAGAATCGGAAATTCATTCTTTTTGATCATTTTTACTCCTTAAAAAACCCCTTACTTCCTTGCCACCACAATCAGCCGCCTGCTTTCCCGATTGTAGGGATTCATTTGATAATCGCCGAAAATCCTGATTTCTGAAAAGCCGCTTAAACTTAAAAGTTTTCGGTAATCTTCATCCAAAAGAATTCGGTAAACAATTTGGTATTGATGGCTGTCGTTACGTTGGTCGGTATGGAACAAATCGACAATATTGATGGTTTGATACTTTTTGGAATGTTTTTTTACGAAAATACGGGAAAAATCCGGACGGTTGACAACCACTTCTATCGATGGTAAGGTTAAAGTATAATGTGTCGTTCCGCTGGTCAAAACCAATAAACCGTTATCTTTTAACCGGTTTCGCATCGACTTTAAAGCCGTAATCAAGTCTTCGTCTTTATGTAAATGCGGAAGGGAATTGGTCAGGCAAATAACGGCGTCAAATTGACGGTCAAAAACCCGTTCCAAATACCGAAAGTCGCACTGATAAAGCGGAAACGTTAAATTTCGGGCGGTTAAGTTTTTTCTTGCCGCTTCCAACATCGATTCGGAATAGTCCGAACCGCTCAGATGATAACCTAACCGGGATAGCATCAGGATATGCTGACCCGTGCCGCAGGCACAATCCAAAACATCTTTAACTTTGTTTTCCGCAAAAAGGTTTTTGAAAAAGGTTTGTTCGTCGCCCAAATACTGGTCAATGGGACCGAATTCATCGTAATCATTGGCCAACTTTTCGTATAAATCTTTCATTTTTTCATCTCTTTTTTCTTTTTATTTATAGGAATCCAAACCATATTCGGTTTTTGCTTTTTGGGTTATTATCTGTACAAAGGCGGTTTTCCTTTCGGTATAGCCGTCGCGATCGAATTCATAGGTTTTCCAAAGGGACAGTTTCAACTTTTCGTAATCTTTCGCGATTTCTGGGTGTTCCAGCAAATAATCCCGAAAAAAAAGTTCGTCATGATCGCCCGGAGTCCTTAAATGCAGATGAAAAACTTTTTCGGAAAAACCATCCTCGGTATAGCCTTTATTGAACGAAATTCTTGCAGGGCTTTCGTTCATGCAAAGATACCCGTTGTTAAGCAATGAATGTTTAATAACCGAAAAATCGGAAACCTTGGCTTCCACCAAAATATCGATTATCGGTTTGGCCCCAATGCCTGGGATAGCCGTGCTGCCGATATGATGGATTTTTACGTCCTTGGGCAAAAGCACCGTTAACAAAGCCCTTTCTTCCATGAACCACTCTTTCCAAATGGGTTGGTATTCGGTCAATCGAATCGGAAAAAGCTGCCACAGTTCTTCCAAAGTCATTTCCGATAGCTGTTTTTTGATTTTAATCATCTCCCCGTTTAATTCTTAAAACCCCGGCCAACAATTCCTTTATGGATTTTTCATAGTTTTCTGCGATTAAGATAAGCGGCAGATTATGCTTCCTGCACCCTTCGATATAAAAACGGTTATCCCGAATTAAATCTGCTTTGTTGCAATAGGAATCATCAAGCCGGTTTTCGATTACGGAACCGTTTTTGATGATTTCATCGAAATGGACATCAAGATACTTTTCCGTCATGGCCAGGCAAATGAACCTAATGGATGATAGGTACTTTTCCGAAAAATCTTTTTGCCAATCAAAAGGCACATAACATCCTTCCACTATCAGATTCTGCTTGTTTTCGATTGCGGTTTTGATTATCTCCCGAACAATCGGCCAAAGATATGGGGTCAGTTGTTCTTCATCCAGCGGAGTAAGGTCGGTTTGACCGCTTCTGATCAATCCCATTTTCAAATGGTCAATCGAAAGATACGGAAAGTGCATTTGTTCGAGCAGTTTTTGCGCAAGGAGCGTTTTCCCGGTATGGGTTGCCCCCGTAATCAGAATAATCATTTTTTACCAGTCCTTTTATCCATTGCTTTTTCTATCCCAAAGATTCTATTTACCAACGTTTGTTGACGCTAAAATATTACTTTAAGAACAAACAAATAACAATCTTGCTTTAGTTATTGGTGGATTTTTTTAAATAGCCGGGCATACCAAAACGTCATGCCCAGTTCTTCGATATAAAAATGCAAAACCCTTTGATAATTTTTGGTAGCGGTCGATAAGGTTAGGTACTCGGCTTTTTCTCGGACAAATTTTTTCAATGTACGGAAAAGTTTTTGGCCGACTCCTTTTGACCGGTAAGTTTTTGTCACATACATTTCTTCGATTTCAAAAGTTCTGCTGTTATTGGGAATAGTAGCCAAATCTTCTTCTGTTGTCTAAAATTGACCGAACAGATAACCGAGGGGAACTTTATTCTCATTGGCAACAAAGATTGTTCTTCCTTCGATATCAGAAGGTTTGTTGGCCTGATAGCCGTAACAGTTGTTTTCTGTTTCCCATGCCTTCGAAAAGTTTATCAGAATATTTCCGATTTCTGGGGTAAGTCTTTCTTGTCTGATTTCAACTTCCATATATAAACCTCGAAAAAATAATTAATTTTTTAAAATCTTATTTTTTCTGTAAAAGAACGATGTTTTCGATATGGTTCAAGACTCCAAAAGGTCTCAAAATGGTCGAAAAACGGGGGTGGAAATTCCAAAAAGTCTCAAATTTAAGAGAGGTCATAAGAAGTATATCCACTATCGATAATGGCTTGCTTTAATGCTTCAAAGCGTTTTCTTTTTTTGAAAGCAAAAAGACCTCTGAACACAAACTTAATCGAAATACTTGAGGAATAAAATTTGAAATACCATTTTGTAATATCTCGTTCTGCTACGCAAGATGAGGTAGGGCCATTCATTGCACAATCCTCAAAACTAATGAAATGCTTTCTGTCAAATGCGTCTGCATAAGTAATACCTTCGTTAGTGATGTGGATAATGCTTGTATCATTTATTTCAAGTTCTCTTAAACCTTTTTGCTGTTCATGCACAAACTCCAAGGCATAGAAATATATATCTTGATCTTCCCACACGCCCGATTCTTTTTTGCCATTTAGATATGTACGGTACCCCAAATGGCAGGGCTCAATTTCAAGCGTATCGGAATAGTAATGAATAATGATTTTGTTGTTTTCTAAACCGATATTTAGAATGGCATCGCTTAAATCATCGTATAATTCTTCGATGTTTTTGTAATTTCGATGATATAACTTATACAGTTTTTCGTTGTCACTCATTGTCTTACTCCTTTCGATATGTTATACTAAACAGGTGTAAATTAAAGTTTCGAGTTTCGCTCGAAATCATTATTTGTCCCAACGAAAAATTGGGCATTTTTTGATTTTGAACACAGTTTTTTTGTAAATTTCACTCAAAAAGGCTGAAAAATGCCCATTTTAGGGTCAAAATCGCTTATTTTCTCGTCAGACAAACGACACTTTCAACGTGGTTAGTTTGAGGAAACNNGTTCAATGGGTTTTAGGCCCATGTGTGCTGAAAGCGTTGATATATAAGGGTTTTCAGCTCCCTCAATCTTTTACTCTTGACATCAATACCACGCACTCAACGTGGTTAGTTTGAGGAAACATATCGACCGGTTGAATGGAGCTGATTTCATATTCTTTGATTAGGGTTTGCAAATCTTCGACCAAGGTATAAGGATTGCAGGAGATATAAACGATTTTTTTCGGTTTTATCATCAGGACGGCATTTAAAAATTGTAGGGTGCTTCCGCTGCGCGGCGGATCCATGATGATGACGTCAACCTTTTCTTTGCGTTTCGCCATATTGACCAAAAATTTTGTCGCATCGTCATTAAAGAAATGGATGTTTTTGATTTTGTTCAGCTTGGCATTTTGTATCGCATCCAAATATGCGCTTTTTTCCAGTTCGACGCTGATGACTTTATCTACCAGAGAACTGGCAAAAATCCCGATAGTTCCGACACCGGAATAAGCATCAAGCAAAACATCGGTTTTGCTTAGATTGGCAAGTTTTAAAGCGGTAGAATACAGCACCTCGGTCTGTTTGGGATTAATCTGATAAAAAGACTGGGAGGAAATTTTAAATTGGTAACCTCCTAAAGTATCGGTAATATACCCTTTTCCGTGCAGAACGATTTCTTTGTTTCCCAAAACCGCACTGGTATCTTTGGAATTAATGTTTTGAATAACTGTTGTGATTCCCGGATGTCTCGCCAACAACATTTTCATGAAATTGTTGCGTCCCGGGAATATTTCCGTTTTCGTCACCAAAACAACCATGGTTTCGTTAAGGGTAAAGCTTCGTTTTACTAGGACATGTCTGATTAAACCCGTTTCTCGATCTTCGTTGTAAGCACTTAAACGCAATTTAATCATGATATCTTTGATGGTGGCTACGATTTTGTTGGTCACATCGTCCTGAAGATAACAATTGTCGAAATTGATTACTTTATGGGTTCCTTCCTTGTAAAAACCGCTGATTATCTTGAGTTTCGGGTCATTGGCAAAAACCATTTGGTTTTTGTTGCGATAAAAGAAAGGGTTGTCCATGCCCAGGCAGGGATTAAGGGGATAATTCTTTTTAAACGTTTTTTTGAACAATTCCTCCACCAGGCGTTTTTTGTATTCCAATTGATGGGCATAATTCATGTGTTGAATCTGACAACCCCCGCAAATATCAAAAATCGGGCATTTTGGTTTTACCCGATAATTTGATTTTTCTTTGATTCGGATTAATTTGGCTTCCCGGTTTTTGGGGTTCAGTTCAACTTCCAAAACGTCTTTCTCGACAACCCCGCCAATTTCAAAAAGCGTTCCGTTATGAAGAAAAGTACCGTTTCCTTTTTCATTATAGCCGGTAATCGTTACGATTTCGGTTGTTTTGGTAATTTCTTTCATGGCATCCCTTCCTTGTTATTTGTTTCCGTGACGCTCTTCGTGCATAATATCGATTGCAATAACCCATTCCATTACCCCTTTGATATTGTCGGTCGGCACAAACTTGAAACTGGCATCATAATCGGGAACTTCAAAATGGGAAGCGGGGGCAAACGGAAGTTGCGTAAGCTGATCAAGTTTAAAGTATTTGACCACTTTTTCTTCCGCAATCGTTCCTTCGTAAAACAATTCACTGTTGGTTAAAGTTATCACGCCGCTCCCCACATAGTCGAGCGTAGTTTGGGATTTGATGTTGCTAAAGAGGTCGACCTGGTTTTGCAGCTTAAAGTCGGGTTCATGAAGGGCTTTCCGGAAAAATTCTTTTTGATATTCATACCATTCGACTTCGCTGAAGAAACACTTGTCTTCGGGGGTTACCCCGTGCAAAAAGCCGTATTGATCCATTCGCACATGATTGCCGCAGTTCGTACACTTCATTTCGTTTTTATTGACCACGTTGGTGTACTTTTGATGGCATTTCGGACATACAACCAAGACATTTTCCAAGCCTTCCATCAAGCCTTCGCCTTTGATAACGCGCTTCATGACTTTTTGGTCTTCGTATTCGCGGATGTCAATCGATTGGGCTACTCGTTCGTAGATTTCTTCGTCGGTCAAAGTAGGTATTTCTTCTTTGGTTAAGACTACCACGAATTTGGTATCGATGCGGCACCGACGTTCGCTGGTCCGCCATTTCGGATAGCACAAATGAGAACCCCGAATTTGAAGTCCGATTACGTCGCAATTGCAAAAACGGATTAGTTTGATGATAGCGGGAGAAATATAGGTCGAATTGCCGTGAATCGAGACTTGTCCTGTCGGCGAAATTGCCACAAGCCCTTTTTGGTCGATTACTTTTTTGATTTTACGAATGGCCAACAAATCCGGTTTGAATTGTTCCTTTTTGATAGCTCTAACGAAGTTTAAGAATTTAACCAACTTGGGATTGTAGTAAAAATAACCGGACAAAACATAGTTGATGCGACGGTAACCGATTGCGGAAGTGATTAAAAAATGATCCTTGTTGGAATAATGGTTGTAAATCAAAATACTGCCGCGTTTCGGTCTGTTTCTTAAGGCCTTTCGGTCATAAGTTACCCTCATGGAAAAAAAAACATAAATTTTGATTAATGTTATAAATACTATCACGCTGAAGAGTGACGGTTTGACTTTCTCAGGACTTTTTTTCTTCATGTGTTAAACCTCTTTTTAATTTCTTTATTTTATTATACCAAAAAGCACCCGAAATGTAAAACGAAAACGAAAAGGTTTAATAATTCGTTGTGAATTGCAATATATTTCGAAAAAGAAACCAAAAATGGTATAATAACTTCAGGTGATAAAATGAATATCGAATCGATTTACCAGGCCCAAAAAACCTTTTTTGAAACAAACACCACTTTGGATTATCATTTCCGAAAAGCGATGTTAAAACGCCTTTATCAGGGCATCATCCGTTACCGGGAAAAATTGGTTTCTGCCCTTCGAAACGACTTAAGCAAAGGTGAAACAGAAGCTATTTTAACGGAAATTTGGATTGTTTTGTCGGAAATCAAATTCCACCAAAAACATTTGCAAAAATGGATGAAACCAAAACGGGTTAAAACGCCACTCGTTTTAAAACCCGGAAAAAGCTATCAGATTGCCCAACCGCTCGGAGTCAATTTAATTCTTTCCCCATGGAATTATCCGCTCCATTTGGCGTTAATGCCGCTCGTGGGAGCGATTTCCTCCGGGGGAACGGCCGTAATCAAACCGTCCAGCCAAACGGCGGAATCCGCTAAAGTTCTGCAGGAAATGATTCGAGAATTATTCGAACCTCAATATGTTACGGTCGTAATCGGGAATCATGACGTGGCCGATGAATTGTTAAATCAACCGTTTGATCATATCTTTTTTACCGGTTCGACGGCTCTTGGTAAAAAAATAGCGGCGATTGGTGCCAAAAATTTAACCAAAGTAACCCTCGAACTCGGGGGAAAATCCCCCGCCATTATCCACAACGTTACTCGCATCGATAAAATCGCCCAGAGATTACTTTTCGGCAAAATCATCAATGCCGGACAAACCTGCGTGGCGCCGGATTATGTTATCTGCCATAAAAGCATGTTAAAATCGACCGTCAATGCTTTGAATTATTATCTCAAAGAAATGTTGGGCGAAAATCCTTGCGACAACGAAGACTACCCGCGCATCATTTCGAAAAAACATTTTGACCGGTTGACCCGTTATTTGGAAAACGCCAATATTTTAGGCGGCGGAACTTACAATCGGAAAACCTTAAAAATCAGCCCTACCTTTATACTTCTTGAAGACATCAACGCCCCGATTATGCAGGAAGAAATCTTTGGACCGATTCTTCCGATTATAACTTATCAGGATGAAGAAGAAATTTTCGAAATAATCAAGCGCCATCCGAATCCGCTAGCCCTTTATGTCTTCAGCGAAAACAAGTTTTTCAACAATCGCATCATTTCCGGCATCAAAAGCGGGGGTGTTTCTGTCAATGACACAATTTCCCATTTGGTTAATCATCATCTTCCGTTCGGGGGAATTTTCTCAAGCGGCATGGGCAGTTACCACGGCTATCAATCGTTTCTGACCTTCTCGCATTTTAAAAGCGTCTATGAAAAGCATCCGCGGATGGAACTGAAAATCAAATATCCGCCTTATTCCGAACGGACCAAAAAAATTATAAAACGATTCTTTCTGAAATAATCCGAAAAGAAAAAATTTAACCCATTTTTCTTTCAAACGCTGTAAAAAGGGTTTAAAAGCCAAAAAAACCAAGAATTTTGCCGTTTTTGCTTAATTCTTGGTTTTTATTTACAAAATTTAAAAATGGCTTATTTTTCAAACAAGCGGGCCATCGAAGCGACCATTACGCCGGTTGCACCGTCATCGTTGGTCGATGTGGCCGCAATATCCAAATGAATCCATTCCACATCCGGTTCGATGAACTCTTTGAGGAAACTGGCCGCAAGCGAGGCGCCCCCGCCTGCACCCACAACCGCATTCACCAAATCGGCAACTTTGGATTTTTGAAGCTGTTTGGTAAAACCTTCCGAAAGCGGCAATTGCCAAATCGGTTCGGCTTCTCCTTCCGCAACCGCTTTGAATTCATTGAGGAAGGCTTCGCTGTTGGCAAAGACACCGGTAAACTCTTTGCCCAAGGCCACGCTGCAGGCTCCTGTTAATGTGGCTATATCGATGATGCGTTTGGCGCCGAGCTGTTGGGCATAGGTGAGCGCATCACAGAGAATCAATCTTCCTTCCGCATCCGTATTGGTAATTTCAATCGTTTTTCCGGATAGCGAGGTAAGTACATCGCCCGCTTTGTAAGCGGAACCGCTGATTAAGTTTTCGGTAGCCGGAACAACGGCCATCACATTGGCTTTTAATTTCAGCGATGCGATGATTTCGATAGCGGCTAAGACATTGGCCCCCCCGCACATATCGTATTTCATGCCGGCCATGCTTTGGGACGGTTTTAAATTGTAACCGCCGCTGTCAAAGGTCAAACCTTTTCCGACCAAAGCGGTCCAAGGGGCGTCACCTGCCGCTTGGTATTTGATTATAATCAATTTGGCTTCGTTGGCGCTACCCGCATTCACTCCCAAAAGAGCCCCCATCTTTTTAACCCGCAGCGCTTCTTTGTCAAGCACGGTGATTTCCAGACCTAGGCGGCTGGCCAAATTCATGGCATAACAGGCCAAATCGCTTGGGGTAAGAAGATTGCTGGGAATATCGCCGAGTCGGCGGGCGTTATTGATGGCATTGCCGTAAATAACGGCCTTATCGATTACTTTGGTAATATCGTCTTTTGCTTTTAAGAAGACCTGCAAGTCTTTCGGTTGCTGATAGGCTTTCTTTGGATAAGCATATTCGGCATAAAGCAAACTTTCGGTGACAAGACGAACAGCTTTTTCCGCATCGATATTATCGGCGACCATTCTTTCCACAAGAATAATTACGTCTTTTTCCAGAGCGGCATAAAGCGAACCGAAATGTTTTTTGATGTTTTCCGGTTTCGTTTTGTTTCTTTCGCCCAAGCAAAGAAAGATTAATTCTTCCGCCTGGATATGATCTTCCGAATTGAGTCTGCCCAAGGTATAAACCCTGGTCACATCACCGCTTTTCCGTTTAACAATTTCATCAAGAGGATAACTAAGCAATTTGGATAAATTCGGACAAATTTTATCTTCCGAATAAAAAGGAAAAACACACTGATAAGCTTTATTGGTTTGAGCTTGTTGGATTTTCATTTTAAATTCCTTTCTAAAAAAATTATATAACGTTACCCGCAAACTGTTGTTGATAAAGGCGGTAATAAATGCCTTGTTTGGCCAACAGTTCGTCGTGACGGCCGATTTCGACAACGTGTCCTTTATCCATAACCACAATCTTATCCGCATCTCTAATCGTCGACAGACGGTGCGCAATTATTAAGCTGGTGCGGTCTTTCATTAAAGCTACCATGGCGTCCTGGATGTTCTTTTCGGTTCTGGTATCGACGCTGGAAGTAGCTTCATCCAAAATCAAGATTTTCGGCTGAGCCAATACAGCCCGAGCAATGGACAATAATTGTCTTTCGCCTTCGCTGAAGTTGGAACCGGATTCAATCAATTTGGTTTGATAACCTTCCTGCATCCGTTCGATGAAATTGTGAGCATTGCTGATTTTGGCAGCTTCGATTACTTCATCAAGGGTTGCATCCAATTTACCGTAACGGATATTGTTTTCTATCGTATCGGTAAACAGCACGGTATCTTGCAAAACAATGGCAATCGACTGGCGAAGCGAATTTTTGTCGATTTCGCGAATATCGACACCGTCAATCATGATCGACCCTTGATCGATATCATAGAAACGCATCAAAAGATTAACCATGGTGGTCTTACCACTTCCGGTAGCACCGACCAAGGCAATCTTTTCGCCCGATTCAACCGTTAAATTAAAATCCTGGATGACCGGTTCGCCTTCCACATAGGAAAAATAGACATTTTTAAATTCAATCGTTCCGACTTTGGCTTTTTCGCTTAACAACTCTTTGCCCAAATTGACTTCCGGTTTTTCGTCGATTACTTCGAAAACCCGTTCCGAAGCGGCGATAGCGGTTTGGATTTGGACAAATAAGGTTGCGATTTCGTTAATCGGACGGGAGAATTGCTTAGATAGCGAAGTAAAAGTGATAATGGTTCCGACCGTCATCGCGTCGGTGCCGCGGTAGACAAAGTATGCCCCCACCGCAACAATCACCAAGAACGAGAAGTTATTGATGAAGGTCATAATCGGGTTGATGGCGAAAGAATAAACCTGCGCCTTGATATAGGTTTTTCTCAATTGATTGCTTGTTTCGTTAAATTGTTGTTGCAAATCTTCTTCTTTTCCGAATGCGGCAACGGTCTTATGTCCGTACACGGCTTCTTCCACTTGGGCATTGATCATACCGAGCAACTGTTGATTGCGCCGGAAGTATTTTTTGATGTACTTGGACAAAAAGACGGTGACAAAAACACTTAAGAAAATCGAAACGGAACTGATTAAGGTCAGTTTCGCGCTGAAAAAGAGCATGATAGCTAGGACACCGATAATCGTCATGATACCGGATATAATCGAAGCAACCGCTTGCGAAATGGTTTGGGCAATCGTATCGACGTCGTTGGTCATCCGGCTCATGATATCCCCATGCATATGGTTATCGAAATAACGGATCGGCAAATGAACCAACTTACCGAATAAGTCCTTGCGCATTTTCCGAACCGTTTTTTGAGTCAAATAAGCGGAAATCAAACCGCTGGAAAGGGAAACAACAATTCCGATTCCGTAAACAATTCCAAGCAAGAGAATATTACGGAACAGTTTGGTTTTTTCAAAAGCGTCAATCGCATCGATTGCACGGCCTTGGATAACCGGTCCCAAGAGGTTGATGACGGTGGATATCATCATTACCAAGATCAGGATTAACATCAGGTAAACATTGGAACCCAAATATTTGACTAACCGTTTGAGAGCACCCTTGACATCCTTCGGTTTTTCGAAATTGCCGTAAATGCTGCTCATGCGTCCGCCTCCACCCGGACGCAAACGGACCACAGGGCGGGATTGCTGATTAGATTGTCGATTCATCCGGTTCACCCCTCATCCTTTAATTGTGAATAATAAATATCCTGATAAATGGCATTGGTCTTCAGCAGATTGGCATGCGTATCGCAGGCGACAAGGTTACCATTATCCAAAATGGCAATGCGATTAGCCCGTTTGGCGCTGACAACCCGTTGGGCAATCAAAATAATCGTGGTATCTTTCAAGAAAGCCGACATGGCCTGATAAAGCCTTGCCTCGGTTGATAAGTCAAGAGCGGATGTGCTGTCATCGAAAATCAAATAACGCGGACGGCCGATAATCGCTCTAGCGATGGCAATCCTTTGTTTTTGACCACCCGAAAGGGAAGATCCTTTTTCGCCGATAATCGTATCATAGCCGTCTTTGAAACCGGAAACGAAATCATGGGCTTGGACCACTTTACAAACTTCGATGACTTCTTCCAAGGTTGCGTCTGGTTTACCCCAACGGATATTATCGATTATCGAACCCGAAAATAATTCGGTTTTTTGGGGGACAATCCCGAAAAGTTTGCGAAGCGAAACCAAATCCAAATTCCTAACATCTTCGTGTCCAATATAAATGGCGCCGTCGGTGACATCGTAAAACCGCGGAATCAAATTCACAAGCGTCGTTTTTCCACTTCCGGTAGCACCGAGAATCGCCAGCATCTCGCCTTTTTTGATTTCCAGATTGATATTTTTCAAAACCGGTTTGCCGGTTGAAGGATAGCGGAACGAAACATTGGTAAAGACGATATCGTCATTGAGATTGCTCGCATCGACCGTACCCGATTGGACGGAAGGATAGGCATTCATGACTTCCTTAACACGGGCGCCGCTTGCTTTGGCTCGCGTGATCGATTGGAAAATCATGGCCACCATCATCACCGACATCAGAATCATGGCGACATAGTTGAGCGCAGCCATAACATCTCCGACTTGCAAACCGCTTCCCTCAATTGCTTTGGAACCGCCCCAATACAAAATGAAAATGGTGGTTATATTAAGGAAAAGGGTCATGGCCGGTCCGATGAAGGCCATAATGCGTGCAACCCGAAGCGTATTGTTGGTTAATGCATCATTGGTTACCCCGAAACGTTTTGCTTCGAAATCTTCCCGAACGTAGGCTTTAACCACTCTGGCACCCGAAACATTTTCCTGCATCACTGCATTCACATCATCCATGCTGCTTTGCACGATAGTGAAAAGCGGAGCGGCTTTTCTTAGGAAAACAAAAATCAGGGTAATCTCAATCGGCAACACCACGAACAAAATAAGCGCAAAGGAAATATCGATGCTTAACATCATGATAATTCCGCCGCCAAACAACATGATGGCGCGCACAAACATCCGTGTCGATTGCGATACCAAGATGCGCAGATTTTCGATATCGTTGGTAAGTCTTGTTACTAGCGAACCGATGGTAAATTGGTCGGTTTGTTCAAACGATAAATGCACAACCCGACTGAACGCATCTTTTCGCAAATCATTGGCAAACCCCTGAGCGGCCTGTGTCGAAAAAAGTACGGATAACAATCCGCAAAAAGCACCGATTAAAACGATAATTATCATTTGCAAACCGTTTTGCCAAATCAGAGCGGATTGGTTTTGACCGATACCCACGTTGACAATTTCTTTCATTAAAATTGGTAAGCGCAATTCTGAAATAACCTCAAGAGCCATCATGATTGGGGCAAGAAGCGCAAAATACCAGTATGGCTTCAAGTAACGGATAAATTTTGTCATACTTAATTCCTCATTTTCTATTTTCCTATTATACTACTACGGTTCAGATTTTTCAAGAAATATGGCTAAAGGTTTTGGGAAATGGTCTGTCGCTTTCCTTCTTTGGTAAAAACCCTTCGGTTTTCCCCCTATTTTCCAAAAATTCCTTTAACTTTTTACTTGCTTTTTTAATAAATTTAGCGTATAATTTAAGAGCGTGAAATCATGCCAGTATGGTGGAATTGGTAGACGCGCTGGACTCAA
>DCTZ01000029.1:0-421 GCA_002329485.1 Caryophanales bacterium UBA1427
AGGTTTGGTAAGTTTCTTTAATGGTGGAACTAGAGGGACTTGAACCCCCGACCCTTTGCACGTCAAGCAAATGCTCTCCCACTGAGCTATAGTTCCTTTTTCCGTTAATATTATACTACTTTTTTTAAAAAAAATAAAGCAAAATAATAAAGAAAAGTCCTCCCCCAAGGACTTTTCTAGCATAGAGGTAAACGGATTATATAGACACTTCCCCCCCAATTATAAGTCGAGTAACACAATCCCCTACCCCTTACATTAAGAAATAATTGTAAAAAAGTAAGGTCAACCCTAAAGTTGGCGTATAAAAATTTTCCTCTAGGCTACATATATTTTACCATTATTTTCTAATTCTCACAACTACTTTATTAGTATTATTTTACAAAGTTTTAACACTTATTTCTTAGTTAATTAAGTAAATTAT
>DCTZ01000029.1:448-22512 GCA_002329485.1 Caryophanales bacterium UBA1427
AAGACGTTAATATACTTGTCTTTTATTATCGCCTGTTTTTTGTAAAAGTGGGTTTCGCGGTAATAGTTGTCAACAGAGGTAAACAGGGTTTGGCAGACGCCGAAATTGCAATAACGGAAATTATCTTCAAAAAGAGCCTTTTCCAAAAACCTGATGCGATCTTTCTTTTCGGGCAATTTGGCAGCCCGGAAAATTTTGGCCATGCCGGAATCGCTATCCACCATTTGCATACCTTTGGTAATTTTCTCCAGGGTTTCGAGCAACTCGCTCAAATCATTGGTTAACAAAATCACTCCCAAATTAATCAAGGACGATTCATCGATAACCCGGACGGAATATTGAATGATACAGGCAATCAAACTCTGAAAATAAGTTTTAATCAAATCGATTTCATGCAAATGCGAATAGGCAACGATGATATTGGTTATCGCTTCAAAAATGGCATATCCATTTTGAAGCTGAACGGCTTTTTTGTAATTGTCCATCAATTGATCAATCAACTGCGTATTATCGATGCTTTCAATCTGGACTTTGGCCATGGCATTCAATACCCGCACAATGCCCACAAAATTGTTTTGTTTTTGAAAGAGATTTAAAGCCTGTTCATAGTATTGTAGTATTTTTTTTTCTTTACGAAGGGCATAATAGGCATCGCCCATGATGCGATAAAAGTGGCCGTGCAAATGGATATCTTTATTATGTTGAAGCAAATAATCTAGTTCTTGCAATACCTCAAACATTTTCTTTTTGGGATACGCTTTAAGTATAACCCCAAGCAAATAAATATGGATTTGTTGGCTGTTGTCCGTATAAGGCATCAAACCCGTAAACAAATCGAAGTATTTATGTGCCAAAGCAAAATCATGGTTATAGATAGCGTGGTAAGTAATCAATATCAAGTAATTGATTACCAGCTTTTCTTCCAACATTGCTTGTTTGCGATAATCAAGCAAATATTGGACTTCGTCGTTAAAGCGTTCCAAGGAATAGCGATAACCCAGAAATTCGTCAATTAAGGCCGATATCTCGTGGTCGAATTGGGCTATTTCTTCTTCGGTCAATTGATCCGACCCCAAGACTTCTTTTAACGCTTGAACTTTTTTAGGGGTTAAGTTTTTTTCGCCCCTAATATAGAAATAATACATCGAACTGGAACAAATGTCAGTCGTTAAATCGAGTATCGATAATCCAGCCTCTCTTCGAAAAAATTCGATGATGCTGCGTAACATTTTACCCCCCTTATTTTTTTAAATGGATCGCGGCAATCCGTTGGACCGGAGCGTAGCTTTTTCGATGGATGTCTAATATACCCTCGTTATTCAAGGCATTAAGGTGCTTTTTGGTCGGGTAGCCTTTATTTTGAGCAAACCCATAATCAGGAAATTCACGATCCAAATTTATCATGAAATCGTCACGAGTCACTTTAGCAAGGATGCTTGCACAGGATATGGCAAAGCATAAATCGTCGCCTTTGATGATGCTTTCGCTGGGAATATCCAAGTTTAATTTAACCGCATCAATCAGCACAAAATCCGGTTTAACCGAAAGGGATTGGATAGCTTTTTCCATGGCCAGCTTGCTGGCATTCAGGATATTGATTTCGTCAATCTTTTTTTCGCTGACAAAGACCGTGGCATAGGCAATAGCTTTGGCTTCAATCTGTTCCTTTAAGATTCGACGTTTTTTGTCGGAAAGTTTTTTGGAGTCCATGACCCCTTCGATATGGCAGCCTTTCGGTATGATGACGGCCGAAGCAACGACCGGCCCCGCAATACAGCCTCTGCCTACTTCGTCCACCCCCGCAATCAGTTCATACCCCTGGTCGTAGAGTTTTTGTTCGATTTCGTGGTTATCCATTGTCCCTCACCCGGTCAAACGTCAAACGTCCCAAACGGCCGTTTCGCAAATCGTTTAACAGACGCATTGCGGAATCGTATTCGTCGTTTGCACCCAATAGTTTCGTTAATTGTTCCAAAAAGGCCGCAGGTTCTAAGGAAGCATCGATTTTGTAGCGCGCCAAACTTTCCGGATAATATTGTTGCAGGAAAGCAATGGCATAAAGAGCAAGATCCGTTACCGGCTGCGTGCTGTCTTTGATGGCACCGGTAATCGCCAAATGAATGCCGGTTTTTTGGTCTTCAAACTTCGGCCACAAAACACCCGGCGTATCAAGCAGTTCCATTTCTTCGTTGATTCTGATCCAACTCTGTGTTTTGGTAATGCCCGGTTTATCGCCAACATTGGCGACCTTTTTGCGGACCAAAGCATTAATCAAAGTGGATTTACCGACATTGGGGATTCCCACAATCATCGTTTTTATCGGACGCGCTTTAATACCTTTCAAAGCATCTTTGGCACGTTTTTCTTTCATCAGTTCGGCAGCTTTCGCGATTATCTTTTTGGCATCAATTTGCGACCTCGCATCAATCGCCAATACGGTTTTTCCTTCGGAAGCCAAAACATTCAGCCACTTGGCTGTTTCGCTTTCGTCGGCTTTATCGATCTTGGTCAGGACAAAGAGCAAACGCTTATTGGCAAAAGATTCCAAAAACAACGGGTTTTGCGAGGAAAGCGGTACTCTGGCATCGAGCAAAATGATAACCAAATCAATCAGCTTGGCCATTTCTTTCATTTCCCGCAAGGCCTTGGCCATATGGCCGGGATACCATTGGATATTGGTTGTCATATTCTTACTCCAATCGTTCAAACCAGAGGACTTTTCGGCGGTATTTGGCAACCCCGATGATATCCTCCTCGTAGATTAAACCGATAACGCGGCTGTCTTCGCTGACAACCCGGTTATCGCCCAAAGCAAAATAGAAACCTTCGGGAATGACCAAACTGCTTCCCGATCCGGGACAATACATCTTTTCCCCGTCTTCTTTGTAAAAACACTTTTCTTCCCATTCGAACGGTTCTTCGCCCCTCGGGGTCTGATAAGTAACCGTTCGGCTGTCTTTTTCCTTAAAGAACGATTCTTCCACCAACTGATTGTTAATGTAGAGATCGGTAAACCCGGTTGAAGGGTTATAGCGGTAATCGACCCGTTCGCCCGGCAGACCGATAATCCGTTTGACGAAATACTTTTCGGCCGACCAGTAGTAATGTTCCGGTTCGATATGGATAATGATGATGTCAAAGCGTTCAAACTTCCTTTTATAAAGCACGACAAGTTCGTCGTCCTGAACCAAAGTCGGTTCCATGGAAGTGCCGTTGACCGTACTCATGGTAAAAAGAAAAGTCAAACAGAAAGTGGAAATCACGACACAGATCGGCAAAATCATAATCCAATCCAAAATATTGATGGCAAGCGTCGTGGATTTGGTTTTTACCTCAAACGGAAATTTCTCGGGTTTGATCAGGTGAAACAGGTAATAGACGATGATGATTAAAGCAGCGATGCTCATGATATGGGAAAAAAGCATGATGGCATTAAAGTAAACCGAAGCGTTACGGATTCCTTCCGTCGTCAAAGTCAGATAGTTGTCCTGCGAGATCGTAAAGATATAAATCAGCGAGCACAGGATAAATCCGATTAATCTCAGAAGCAACGCCATCGGAGTATAATACTTTATTTTTTTGCCCGGTTCTTGGCTTTCTTTTTCGCAATTTGCTTCTTCTAAAACCGCTGTTTCGCTTGAAGCAACCGAATTGTTTTCTTCCTCCGGCTGAATGTTTTCCGCTTGGTCAGCCGGTTTTTCGTTTTCGGAATTGTTGTTTACATCGTTGGGAGTAAATTCGTCCATTTCATCACTTCCTGTTTAGAATCGCCTCGAGCTCGGTTTCGCTGACGAGAACTTCGCGCTGTTTTCCCTTGACCGTGGAACTGACGATTCCCAGATTTTCCATTGCCAAAAGCATCCGATCGGCCCGGTTAAAACTGATTTTGAAGGCTTGCGTTATTTTATTGTTTGATCCGGTGTTGTTTCTGACCACAAAGTAAGCAACATCGTTAAAGAGCGGATCGAGTGTGGCATCGTTATCTTCGCTGATTTCTGTTTTTTCTTCCAATTCGGATAAATCGATTAGGTATTGCGGGCCGTAGTTATCCCTTAAATAAGAAGTAACCCGGCTGATTTCGCCGTCGTCGACATAGGCTCCCTGAAGACGGTATTCGCCGGTCGGTTCGGAATACAGCATATCCCCGTTACCGAGCAAAGTTTCCGCTCCGCCGTGGTCGAGAATCGTCCGCGAATCGACATTGGAAGCAACCCGGAAGGCGGCCCGTACCAAAATGTTGTTTTTGATGCTGCCGCGGATAATGTCGGTCGAAGGACGTTGCGTTGCCACAATCACGTGGATTCCCGCGGCTCGGGCTTTTTGGGTCAGGCGCTGGATATGGCTTTCCACTTCGTTGGCGGCGACCATCATGAGATCCGACAACTCATCGATGATGATGACGATATAAGGCATTTTTTTGCCGCCTTCTTCATCGACTTTTTTATTATAAGCCACAATATTTTTAAGGTGCATATTGTTGAAAAGCACAAAACGTCTTTCCATTTCTTCCACGGCCCACTTGAGGGCTTGACTCGCAAGTTTGCTGTCGGTGATGACCGGCATGGCAAGGTGTGGAATATCGTCGTAACTGGACAGTTCGACCATTTTCGGATCGATTAGAATCAACCTTAAATCTTCCGGAGAATTTTTGTAAAGAAGCGAAATAATCATCGAGTTGATGCAGACGCTTTTGCCGGAGTTGGTCGCCCCCGCAATCAATCCGTGCGGCATTTTGGCAATATCCGCATAAATGAACTCGCCGGAAATATCGATTCCAAGAGCCACCTGGAGTTTTCTAGGGTCATTGAGAAACAAAGGATTGTCGATTAAGTTGCCGAGCAAAACATTTTTCCGTTCGGCATTCGGAACTTCGATCCCCGCATAACTCGTTCCCGGAATCGGGTCTTGAATCCGCACGTTGCGTACTTCGAGATAGCGGAGCAAATCTTTTTCCAAAGCCGTAATGTTCTTAACCGTCGTGCCTTTTTTGATGTTGATTAAAAACTGTGTTACCGAAGGCCCCTGGATATAGCCTGCTACTTCCCCCCCGAAATCAAAATCGTTGAATACCTGGTTCAGTAACACCGAACACCGTTCGGCCCATTCGCTTTTTCCGCCCTTGGCAATCGGTTCTTTTTTCAGGAACGATAAAGGCGGAGCTTTGTAAACCGTTTTGGGTTTGACGATTGGCCTTGGCTTCGGTTTTTCTTTGTGTTCGATTCTTTTTACCGGTTCTTCCGGCTTGATTTCTTCTTCCGGAATAACGATTTCCTCCTCCTGTTCCATACCTTCGACTTCTTCTTCAATGCGATGATCATAATATTGGAAGCGGTCTTTTTTTGAGGAGGCTTTTACTTCGTCGTCGAACACAATGGTTTCTTCGTACGAAGGTTTTGGCGCAACCGGTTCTTCGGAGATTTGCGGAATAATGCCTTTTTTAAGGATTTGCTTGTATTGTTCGGTGTTTAACACATAACTGGCATTTTGCCTCCTGATTTCTTCGGGCGTCAATTTCCGCTGTTTCCGATAACCTTCGTACTGCTTCCCCGCATTCCCGTACGATACGGCCGGCGGTGTGCCGACGGTATTTTTTTGCCGCCCCAAAAAAGGCGAGATAAATTCGTTTGGTTTGGTATCCGGTTTGCTCGGAGGACTCTGGACTTGCGCCGTTTCTTTCTTTTCTTCCTGTTTAGGCTCGGTAATGGAAGCAATATAAAAATCCCGTCGTCGTTCTTTCATTTGATTATTCTCCTCCTTCTTGTTCGATTTCGTTAATAATATTTTCGATTTCGGCCGTACGAAGCGCTTTTTCCTGATCGAAAATCCGCTTACTGTACGTTTTATTGGTTTCATCGGCCACGATATCGATGATTAACATGGCGGATTTGCTGATAATGATATTGACAGTGCCACCGATTACCCATTTTTTAATCCAGTACACCGGATTGGCGTAGTTAAATACGCTGAAAGCTAACTGAGATATTTTATTCAGTTTGAGGCGTTTGGCGGCCTGAACGGCTTTTTTCTCGTCGATTTTTTTCTTGGTTTCAATCAGCCGAAAAATTTGGCTGACGGTTGCTCCTTTAAAACGGGTAATAATTTTGCTGCTGGAAAAAAGCTGATTGATTCGCATGGACAAATATTGCATCAGATGCAAGGTTTCTTCAATCGACAGCTCGTAAATCGGATATTTGGAATTGGGGTAATAATGCCCGGCAATAATATTGATGGTATCGTAAACGGCATTGCCCAAAAGCACCGCTTTTTCCTTGACGCTCATGCCGACGGAATCTTCTTTGTAGCGGGCTTTTATTTCATCGACCAGTTTATTCAATTCCTCGTCGTCGGGATCGATTACGGGGTTGTTTTTGGCTTCCTGTTTGACGGAATACATGACAATTAAACTGTATACGCCCATGCAAAGCACAAAACCCATGACAATCCCGGTTAAGATAAAAACAAAGTTCTGCCAGGTAAAATAACTCCACACTTTGGCAAAAAACTCCGTTAAAGCTTTGTCGAGATTGTTGTACCACGCGAAAAACATTTCATTAACACCTCATTTAATATTTTACTATAAAACGGCCTTTTTTGCAAACGTATTTCAAGTTTTTTTCGTTTTTGGAAAAACCCCTTTTTCCTAAACATTTACCCCCACAATCCGTGAAAAAATTGGCGGATTATTTGCCAAAAAAGGTTTAGTTGTGATATAATGCCATGAAAGGAAAATCGCCATGGAAAAATACTTAATTACGATTGACTTAGACGGAACTTTAATGTACGATTTATCGAGTTATGACGAAGAAACTTTTGCTTATCTCAGACACCTGAAGAGTTTGGGACATAAAATTGTTATTGCCACAGGCAGGCCGCTGCGCTCCAGCTATTTTGTCTATCAGCTTTTGGGTCTCGATACCCCGATTATCAATTACAACGGTGCATACATCACAAACCCCGCCGACCCCGCTTACCCGGTTACGGATATCCGGATTCCCCGTCAGGAACTGTTCAATATTATCGAAGTGTTGCAGGACGGCTTAATCAACATTTTCTGCGAAATCCATGACGACATTTTTGTCCACGACTATAACCCGCAAATCCACGATTTTATCCACTTGGACGGGGGAAGAATGTTTGCGGGTGAATTGTCCAAAATCCTGACCGCCGATCCTCACGGTGCGCTTATTTTCGTCAAAGATTCCCATCTCAACCTGTTATACGAATATGTCGAACATAACCGGGGAAACAATATCGAAGCCCGCCATTGGAAAGTCAGCGGTTACGATATCGTGGAAATCTATCACCCGCAAGTCGATAAAAAAGAAGGGATGTTGCAGGCAGCCCGATTCTACAATATCAAACCCGAAAACATCATCGCCATCGGCGACGGCAACAACGATATCGGCATGGTTAAAGCTGCTTATCACGGCGTGGCCATGGGCAATGCCAGTCCGTTGGTGAAACAAGTAGCCAAGCATCTGACCGGACCAATCGAATCCCAAGGGGTTCTAAAGTTTCTGAAAAAATTCTTCGGTTCGATCGATCAAAAATAAATCATTATCCACAAAAGCAAAAAGAAGAATAATCTTTTTGCTTTTTTTGTTAAAAAAACCCTTCATGATATCAAACATGAAGGGTCAAAACCGGGGTAAAAAATTATTAGCTTTCCCGAACTTTGAAGAAGTTGGAAACTCTTTTATAAACCATCGAAGCGATAAAAGAAACTACTCCGGAAAGCATCGCATTAAAAGGTACAATGGCAATCAAAAGGTATTTGGTCATATAATTGCTTTCGGTAATGCCGGGGATTGTTTTAAGCATGCCGAGAATGGCATCAAAACCCAAAAGATCGATATAGAAAGGCAAAATAAACCACCAATTGGCAAGCGTTGCGACAACTACCCAGGCGATTGCGCCGAAAAGCAGGGCATATTGGCCGCCCTTTTTTGTATGCCATTTCCGGTAAATCAAGGAAGATGTCAACACCGTGGCAATGCCGATTACCAAATCGGCCATTTCGCCCACCCCGATGGTATGGGTCAGCGGCAATTTCAAAAGGGTGCGAATCACTACCATGATGACCCCTTCAATCGGGCCCAAAACAAACCCTCCGATGATTACCGGCAAATTGGACAACTGAAACTCCAAGAAATCCGGAAAAATCGGAATGATGACGGCAGCCGGAAACTTAAGCAAATAAAAAATAAAAGATAAGCTGGTCAAAATGCTGATTTCGGCAATTTTTAAGATTCGTTGTTTTTTCATAAAAACCTCCCAGAAAAAGAAAATGCACCTCTTCAAGGCGCACGGAAAATTGCCAAAGATAGCCTGTTGCCCCAAAAAGGCAAATAGCCAAAAAGCAACTATCTTCTCCCATCTAGACTTTAACTATCGGTTTTGGAATCGCACCAAATCATGCTTGCCAAAAAGGCACGCTCGCGGACTGTACCGCCGGTCGGGATTTTCACCCTGCCCTGAAGATTGTTTTGTTTCTATTTAATTCTTACATTAATATTGTACTCCATTTGCGATATTTTTGCAAGGAAAATTACCTATTTTTTTTGTTGCCCGATTGCTTGTAAACATCCTGTTCTTTGGCAATTTCGTATTTCAAACTTTCTTCCAATTCCTTTTCCTTGGTGAAACCTCTTTCCAGGTTTCGCAATCCTTCATGAACTTTCTTCTTGCCTTTCAAAAAAATCACCCATTACATTTTATGGATGACTTTCGGTAATATGTTTATTTATTCAAAATAATAATCTTCGCTTTCGAGGTTTCCTTCCGATTCTTCCATCAGGGCTTTTATCTCTTGAAGGGTATATCCTTTGGCAAGCAGTTTTTGGATTATCTTTTGTTGGCTGTGTTCTTTTTGGGATATTTTTTGAAAATCCACTTTCAGGCGGTCTTGATGCAAGCTCTGCCACTTGACTTGGGCAAAACATTTGAGAACGAGATCCCCTTTAAAACCGTCCCGCAGACATTTTTGCAAAATCATTTCTTTTTGGCGCTTTACGGGATAAGTCTCGAGGCGCGGTTTTTCTTTTTCGATGATTTGCATAATCAATTCTTTTTGGACGTTTTCGGAAATACCTTCAATCACCTGGCTGATGATTTTCGAATCAACCCCTTTTTCCTGCAAACGGTATTTCAAATACAAAGGACCTTTCAGATTGCGCAGATAGTTGTCGACATAATTCATCGCATATTGCCTATCATCGATAAAATTGGCTTTTTTCAGCCTTTTTACGATAATTTCGATGGATTCGGCTGTCATATTGTGGGTGCGCAAATATTCGCGGATTTCGTGTTCGGTCCGAGCCTGATAGTTGATAAACGAGAGGGCCTTTTTGTAACCGACGATTTCGCCCGCTTCTTTTTCGATTTTGCGCCAGGTGGCAGAATCATACTCCTTATCTTTCAATATCCGATAAGAAACCAGCTGCTCTTCGTCAAGGAGGATTGCAGAAACTTTTCCCGCATCATCGCTACCTTCTTTTTCGGAATAATGGACCAAATAATCGCGTCCTTTCTTGACGATGCGCTCAATCCTAATCGCTGCTTTCGGACTCATAGGTGAAACCCTCCCCTCTTACTTCCGCGGCTTTATTGACATAGATAAAGGCACGGTCGTCGATTTCCTGAACCAAAGAACGAAGCTGATAATATTCTCTGGTGGTCAGGACGCAAATCAGCATAATCTTGTCATGGCCGCTGTAGCCACCCCGGGCATATACTTCGGTAACACCGCGGCCCAAGACTTCGAAAATCCGCTTTTTGATTTCTTCGGGTTTGCTGGTGATGATGTGAGCGGAACGGACATTGAAACCGCCGAAAATGATATTGTCAATAAAGTATCCGGAAATAAACATGAAAACGAGTCCATATAAGGCCGTTGCCAAACTCTGGAATTCGATGGCACCGTAAAGAATTACGATTCCGTCGATAATGATAATGCTTAAGGAGAGCGGAATCTTAAGATATTTAAGGAGAGCAAACTGAATGATATCGACTCCGCCAGTGGAAGCGCCGTATTTCATGGCAAGTCCCAGTCCGACACCCATCAACACCGCGGAAATCGTAATAATCAGGAAATAATCGTTTTCTTTGGACAAAGAAACCATTTCCGGCAAATGACGCATCGCAAGTTCGACAAGCCAGGCATAAACCGGAAACATGACAGAACCGTAAATGGTTTTCAGGAAAAAAGACTTTCCCAAAAGAATCAGCGACAGCATCAACAACAAAATATTGATAATCAAAACGATTAACGGCGTGGACACCTCAAACCAAAGGATGTGTTTGATGATAATACCGAGACCGCTGACGCCGCCGATAACCACATTGTATTTGTCAAGAAATAAAGCAAAAGAGAGTGCGGCCAAAAACACCCCCAAATTAATCATTAAAAATTCTTTTATTGATTGTTTATTGACGATGTTCTTAACCATAGCAACTCTCCTTGTCAATTATGATTTCTTTCCTTTTGACATCTTTTGAAGATAGGCATCAATGAAAATATCAAGGTCCCCATCCAATACATTGGTCGGATTCGTCGATTCGACATCGGTCCGATGATCTTTGACCAAAGAATACGGATGCAGGATATAACTGCGGATTTGGCTCCCGAAACTGTTTTCTTCGATGGCGCCGCTGATGGCTTTCAGTTTTTGGGCCTGTTGTTCTAGGTTTAACTGATAAAGTTTGGATTTCAGGATTTTCATGGCCCGTTCGCGGTTTTGAATTTGGCTCCGTTCGTTTTGGCAGGTAACCACTATGCCGGTCGGCAGGTGGGTAATGCGAACCGCCGAATCGGTCGTATTGACATGTTGGCCGCCCGCCCCGCTGGAACGGTAAGTATCGATTTTCAGTTCTTCGCTGTTGATGACAAAGTCAAAGCGTTCGTCGATTTCCGGAGTTACATGCACCGCCGCAAACGACGTATGTCTTCGGGCGTTGCTGTCGAAGGGCGAAATGCGTACCAAACGGTGAACGCCGTTTTCGCTTTTCAGTAACCCGAAAGCGTATTTGCCTTTGACTAGGAACGTTGCGCCTTTGATTCCGGCTTCCGAACCTTCCAAATAGTCAATCAGTTCAAACGACAACTTTCTTCTTTCGACAAATCTTTGATACATCCTTAGAAGCATCAAAGCCCAATCCTGGGATTCGGTTCCGCCCGCTCCGGGATGAATATCCACGATGGCGGGAAGATTGTCGTATTCGTCGCTCAACAAAAGTTCCGTCTCAAAATGGGCCAGTTTTTCCTTGGTATCCGCAATCAGTTTTTCGGCTTCCTGGAATAGTTCCGTATCTTCGAGTTCCAAAATCAGGTATAATTCTTCGTATGACTGATTGATTTCCCGGAAGGATTCCACCGTGTCTTTCAGATTATTGCATTCCTGAATGATACCGGAAGCTTTGGCGGCATCGTCCCAAAAACCGGGTTCCGCCATTTTCGCTTCGAGAAGCGCGATTCTTTCGATTTTTTGGTCTAATTCGATAACATCTTCTAGGATATCCAAACGGTTTTTAAAATATTGGACTTCGCGTGAAATTTCCCACTTTTCCATCGGATTTTCCTTTCGTTATTCGTTTCGGCCGCAACAATACTTATATTTCCTACCGCTGCCGCACGGACACGGGTCGTTTCGGCCGATTTTTTTGCCGACGACAACCGGTTTTTTCTTGACCGGTTCTTCTCCCGCATTGGTTCCGGTAGGCTTGGCCACTTCTTCACGTTCGAGGTTGTCGCGGATTTGGGCCCGGCTGACAAAGGTAACGACTTCTTCTTCGATATTGTTGACCATGGTCTCAAACATTTCAAACCCGATTTCCTGATATTCCCTGAGCGGATTGATTTGGGCATAGGATTTTAAGCCGATGCTTTGGCGCAGTTCGCTCATTTGGTCGATGTGATCCATCCAATAGCGGTCGACAACCCTGAGCATGATAACTTTTAAGAATTCGCGGTATAATTCCAGGGGAATGCTGTTTTTCTTATCTTCCAAATTGGCTTTCAGTTTGTCAATCAGCATTTCCTTGACTTCCGGAACGGTCTTGTTTTCAAAATCGCTTTCGGACCATTCGTTGTGGTTGAAGAAACGCCATGCCACATTGGTCATGAAGTTTTTGAGGTCAAGGGTTGCTTTTTTACCTGCAGATGTTACGTAACGTTCCACATTGCGTTCGATAACCGAATCCATCATCTTAAGAACGGTCGGTTCCATATCGTCCAGGAACAAGATATCGTTTCTTTGTTGATAAATGATTTCTCTTTGTTTACGCAAAACTTCGTCGTATTCGACGACGCTCTTCCGGCGGTCGTAGTTGGATCCTTCGACTTTGCGCTGGGCGCTTTCGACGAAACGGCTGAACATTTTCAGGTCAAGCGGGGTTTCGTTGCCCTCCTGGTCGGGTTTGGCAATCATATTGAGCAGGGACTTAAACCTGTCCCCCGCAAATCTTTTCATCAGATCGTCTTCGGCAGACAGATAAAAACGGCTGTAACCGGGGTCGCCCTGACGACCGCTCCGTCCGCGCAGCTGATTGTCGATTCGGCGGGCTTCATGGCGTTCGGTACCGATAACGGCCAAACCGCCGAGTTCCTTGACGCCTTCGCCCAGTTTAATGTCGGTACCGCGACCGGCCATATTGGTGGCGATGGTAACGGCGCCTTTTTGACCGGCACGGGCAATGATATCGGCTTCTTTTTCATGGTGTTTGGCATTCAAGACGCTATGCGGGATGCCCCGACGTTTGAGCATTTCCGAAATCAATTCGCTGGTTTCGATCGAAATCGTACCGACGAGCACCGGCTGGCCTTTCTTGTGGCGTTCTTCGATGTCCTTGACGATGGCCTTGTACTTGGCGTTCATGGTCGCAAACATTAGGTCGTTATCGTCGATCCGGATTACCGGTTTATTGGTCGGAATTTCGACAACCAGCATGTTGTAGATATTCCGGAATTCTTCTTCTTCGGTTTTAGCGGTACCGGTCATACCGGCCAGTTTTTTGTACATTCTGAAGTAATTTTGGAACGTAATGGTCGCAAGGGTCCGGGTTTCTTTTTTGATTTCGACCCGTTCCTTGGCTTCCAAGGCCTGATGCAAACCTTCGCTGTATTGACGTCCGTGCATCAAACGGCCGGTAAATGGGTCAACAATGATGACTTTACCGTCCTGAACGACGTAATCGATATCGCGGGTCATGATGTAATTGGCTCTTAAGGCATTGTTGACATGGTGAACCAAGCGCACATAGCGGATATCGTAGAAATTGTCAACCCCGAAGAACCGTTCGGCTTTGGCGATACCGGATTCGGTCAAGGCGATATGTTTGGCTTTAATATCGATTTCGTAGTCATCTTCCTGTAAACCTCTGACAAAGGTTTGGGCTTGGACATACAGGTTCGGCCCTTTCTTTTCGCCCCCGGAAATAATCAAAGGGGTTCTCGCTTCGTCGATTAAAATCGAGTCGACTTCGTCGACGATGGCAAAATTGAGCGGTCTTTGAACGATATTTTCTTTGTAAAGCACCATATGGTCTCTTAAATAATCGAACCCGAGTTCGTTGTTGGTCGAATAAGTAATATCGCAGTTATATGCAGCCCGTTTTTCTTCGGGCGTGAGTTCCCGTAAATTCAAGCCGACGGTCAGACCCAAAAAGTTATGAATCGCACCCATATCCCGGGCATCGCGGCTTGCCAAGTATTCGTTGACGGTAACGATGTGCACGCCTTGGCCCGGCAAAGCATTGAGATAAGCGGTCATGACGGAAGTCAAGGTTTTGCCTTCACCGGTTTTCATTTCGGCGATATTGCCGAAGTGCATTGCGGCGGCGCCGATGATTTGCACTTTGTAAGGAGTCAGGCCGGAAACTCTGGTACAAGCTTCCCGGGCTGTGGCAAAGGCATCCACCATGATATCATCGAGGCTTGCCCCTTTGGCCAACTGTTCTTTAAAGTAAGGGGTCATCGCTTTTAATTCTTCGTCGGTTTTTTTGCGGTATTCTTCAGCTTTTTTGTCGACTTCTTCGGCGATTTTGACGCAGCGTTTGTATTCTTTGTAGCTGGCGTCGAACCATTTCTTAAACATTTTGATACATCCTTTCTGGATCTAAAAAACATTGCTGTTTTTAATCTTTAATTATTATTATATATATGATACCATTTTATCGCTTTTTTGTAAAGTATTTAATTTAGGTTATCGCGATAAAAGAAAGGAGCACAGGCGGCTCCCAATTAATAACTATTTAACTTCGATGGTGGCATAATTGCCATCATGGCGTTGATAAATCAAAGTTACTTTGTGATTTTCTTCGTTTAGGAATAAAAAGAAATCATGGCCCAATAATTCCATCTGCAAAATAGCTTCGTCCACGCTCATTTTGGTCAGTTCGATTTCTTTGTTTCTGACGAGCGCTTTTAAGTCCGGTTTCGGGTCTTCCTGAGAATTGAATTGTTCGCTGAAGTAATTGCCGATACCTTCGCGTTTCTTGACAATAGAATTGATACGGCTTTTGTATTTTTTGAGTTGTCGTTCAAGTTTGTCAACGACAAGATCGATTGCGGCATACATCGTGTCTGCTTCACTTTCTGCCCGCAAAATCAAATGTTTGGTCGGAATCGTTACCTCCACCGCATGATGACTGTCATAAACTTTGCATAAAACATGCGCGGTAATTTCGTGTCGCGGATTGAATAAACCCGCCAATTTGCCCACTTTCTCTTCCGCATACGCACGAAGGGCCGGGGTAATTTCTAACTTGTTCTTTCCACGAATGTTGATTTTCATTGGTATACTCCTTCCTTGATTTGGAATAAAAATTTCGAAATGAAATACTTATTCCTACTTAAATTTTACCATAAAACCTATTTATATTCAACCGATTAAAACCACAATCAACCGGCAATCCGGATTTAACTCCGTCCAGTCAAAGTCCAGCGCAGATTCCATTTCCGCCAAATCGTCAAACCAAAAAAGTTCCATCTCTTCTTGCAAACAACCATGCAGTTTAAAAAGCTTGGAAACAACCGAATTGACCAAATAACTGTCCCCTTTGTTTTCCAAGGGATATGGGAAGACATCGAGCAGCAAAACCGCTTTTCGTCCCAGATAAAAGGAACTGGCCAAGCGCTTGGGATTTCGGAAAACCAGCCCCAATCCGGCAAACCCTCTTTTCTTGGGACAAAACCAACTTTTCGCCTTCTTCTTCATAAGCAAATTCTAGCATTTTTTTACGAGGTTAGCAAGAAAAGCAGTTTGCGAAAAAAGCGGTTTATTTCGCGTTTTTCTAGGAATCCAATGAGTCCGCGTTTAAGAAAAAGTCAAAGACATTCATCAACAAAACCCTGTTTTCCAGGTAATGGGTTTTAATATTATCTTTGGTAATAATGAGTTTTTAAAAGAAGTCGTTTACACCTTTGAAAGGTCTGATTTCCTGATTCATTTTCTCGTTATCGGGAAGCGAATAAGCCGATTGAAGATAAATTCTTTTATCCGCTTTATTGCATATAAAATCAATTTCGTAATAGGTTTTTGATTTGTCGGGATTGTTGACTTCCACAATTCCAACGTCAACCGAAAACCCTCTGATTTTCAATTCATTGTAAATGGCATTTTCCAATTGCCGGAAATTTAGCATGACATTGCGAATACCCAAATCGGTAAAATAAAATTTCGAAGGAGTATCGATATAACGTTTTCCTTTGATATCGAATCTTTTTACTTTTTCGATTAAAAACGCCTCTTGCAAATAATCAAGGTAGGTTCTAATGGTCGGTTCCGAAATCTTGGCATTTTTGACACTTCTGAAAGTGTCGGCCAATTTCCGGGGATTTGTCAAGGATCCGATATTGGAGGACAAAATATTCAAAAGTTCTTCGAGTTCTAAATCATTTTTAATTCTGTTTCGATTAATAATATCTTTAAGATAGGTTTCCTTATACAAATTGGATTAATAGGTTGCTTTTTGACTGTGTTCAACCATTTTTGAAATCTGCGGGAGCCCACCGTAAAAAGGTAATCATTAAAAGCCTGGTATTTATCACCCTGATAAACCGATAAAAATTCACTAAACGATAACGGATAAATATGTACTTGATCGCCTCTGCCACGAAATCCCGTTAGAATATCTTTCGATAAAAACTTGGCGTTACTTCCGGCAACGTAAATATCGACGTTGTTTTTTTCAATAAACTATTTAGCACCGACTCGAATTTATCCAAAAGTTGTACTTCGTCTAAAAGTAAATAGTATTCCCGGTTATCAACAATCTGAGTGTTGACGTGATTCAAAACTGTCAAGGGATCTCTATACTTTTCGTTTTCAATTGCATCAAAATTAATCTCAATTATCTGCTTTTCATCGATTCCGCTATCAATCAAGTGTTTTTTAAAAAGGTTAAAAAGCAAATACGATTATCCGGATCTGCGGATTCCCGTAATTACTTTTATCATCCCGTTGTGTTTTCTGATAATCAACTTATGAAGGTAAACATCGCGTTTAATTTCTATAATTCACCTCACTAGTATTTTTATTATTTAGGGTCTTTTTTATTACTTTTTTTAAAAACCGTTATTTTCATTTTATATTTTTTCGGATTTCGAACATTTTATAAAATTAAAATAACCGAAAAAGAAAAACCAATTTCTCATTACAGTAAGAAATTGGTTTTTAAGTACGTTATTTAGCAACGATGTTGACCAGTTTATTCGGAACGACTATTACTTTTTGAACCGTCATTCCTTTGAAGAAACCCTGAATACGTTCGTTGCTTAAAGCGAGGTTTTCCAATTCTTTCGCATCGGTATCTCTTGCAACGATTAAACGGTCGCGAAGTTTTCCGTTTACCTGAACAATGATGGTCACTTCGTCATGAATGGTTTTTGCTTCATCATAGGTCGGCCACGGTTCATAGGCGATTGTGCCTTGATGTCCCAAGAATTCCCATAATTCTTCGGTCAGGTGCGGAGCAAACGGATTCAAAAGTTTCAGGAAGTTTTCCAAGTATTCTTGCGGCACATTCGGTGCTTTATAAACTTCGTTGACAAAAATCATCATTTGGGCGATTGCGGTGTTGAAGCGAAGGTTTTCGATGTCTTCGGTAACCTTTTTGACGGTCTGATGATAAACCCGTTCGAGAGCGGTATTTTGATTGTCGATAGTTACGATTTCGGTAAACATCCGGTAAACCCGGTCAAGGAAACGCCGCGCGCCTTCCACGCCTTTGGTAGACCACGGTTTGGTCGCTTCGAGCGGACCCATGAACATTTCGTAGATTCGCAAAGTATCGGCTCCGTATTCATTGACGATATCGTCCGGATTGATGACATTACCGCGGGATTTGGACATTTTAACCCCGTCTTCCCCGAGAATCATTCCTTGGTTGAAGAGCTTTTGGAACGGCTCTTTCGTTTTGACGACGCCGATATCGTACAAGACTTTATGCCAAAACCGAGCATATAACAAATGCAATACCGCATGCTCCGTTCCGCCGATATATAAATCGACCGGCAACCAATAATTGATTATATCCTGAACTTTCGGATCGTTTAACGGCAAATATTGGTTATCCTGACGCATGATATAAGCAATGTAATACCAGCAACTTCCGGCCCATTGCGGCATCGTGTTGGTTTCCCGGCGACCTTTCACGCCGTCTTTCCGGGTTACGTAAAGCCAATCGGTGGCATGGGCAAGCGGGCTTTCGCCGGTTCCCGAAGGTTTGAGGTTTTTGATTTTCGGAAGTTCTACCGGCAACTGATCGTCATCCACAACTTCGATGGTTCCGTCTTCGTAAATGATTACCGGGAACGGTTCGCCCCAATATCTTTGGCGGCTGAAGACCCAGTCGCGCAAACGGTAATTGACGCTTCGTTCGCCTCTTCCTTCTTTTACCAAGAATTCAATCATTTTATCTGTGGCATCAAAAGTATTCAGACCGTTTAAAAAATCGGAATTGATGTGCGGGGCATCGCCCACAAAGGCATTTTCGGAAATGTCGCCTTCAAGAACCGGAATAATCGGCAGATTGTGAACTTTCGCGAATTGATAGTCGCGTTCGTCGTGCGCCGGAACAGCCATAATGGCACCGGTTCCGTAGTGGTACAATACGTAATCCGCAATCCAAATCGGGATTTTCTTGTTGTTGGCAGGATTTATCGCGAAACTGCCCGTAAAGACACCGGTTTTCGATTTGTTGAGTTCGGTCCGTTCCAAATCGCTTTTGGCTTTGGCTTCCGAAATATAAGCTTCAACTTTGGCTTTTTCTTCTTCGGTGGTAATTTGGGCTACCAACGGATGTTCCGGAGCCATTACGCAATAAGTTGCCCCGAACAAGGTATCGGGTCTGGTCGTGAAGACTTCGAACGATAAATCGGAATCGGCTACCTGGAATCTAACTTTGGCGCCTACGCTTTTGCCGATCCAGTTGCGCTGCATTTCTTTGATTGATTCAGGCCAGTCGAGGGTTTCCAAATCTTCGAGCAGTCTTTCGGCATATTCCGTGATTTTTAAAACCCATTGTTTCATCGGCTTTTTGACAACCGGGAAATTGCCCCGTTCGCTGACCATTTTGCCGTCATGGTTGATGACTTCTTCGTTGGCCAAAACGGTACCGAGTTCTTCGCACCAGTTGACTTCCACGTCCTTGATTTCCGCAAGCCCCAAATTATACAAACGGGTAAAAATCCATTGGGTCCATTTGTAATAAGCCGGGTCGCAGGTTGCGACTTCGCGGTCCCAGTCATATGATAAGCCAAGCATCATAAGCTGCTTTTTAAAGGTCTGAATATTGCGTTCGGTGAAATCCCGCGGATCGTGTCCGGTCGAAAGGGCATATTGTTCGGCCGGCAAACCGAAAGCATCCCAGCCCATCGGATGAAGCACATTGAAGCCTTTCATCCGTTTGTAACGGGCCACGATATCGGTTGCGGTATAGCCTTCGGGGTGTCCGACATGGAGGCCGGCACCGCTCGGATAAGGAAACATGTCCAATACATAGTATTTCGGTTTTGATTGATCGTTTTCGGTTTTGAAAGTTTTATGGTTTTGCCAATAGGCTTGCCATTTGGCTTCGATTTTTCGATGATTAAAACTCATAATTCCTCCTATTGATTTTGATTGGTAATTTGTCCTTTATAGTATTCATTGACTCCGATAATGGTGTAGATGACCGATATCATCGAGCCAACGGTATTTAAAATGTTCAGGTTAAAAAAGATAGCCAAAACGGATCCAATGACCGACGGAGTATAAGCAACAACGGTAATCTTAAAAACGACTCCGAAAGTCGAACCCATCCGTTTATTCAATAAATTCACCAGAAAAGCGGTAAAGAGAATCATTAACAAAAGCGCCATAGCGAGCGAAACAACCACAAAAGGCAGTCCCAAGGCAATGATCACCACATTATACTTTTGAAACAACCCGTTCAGGGCCGAGGCGAAATTGCTCCAAAAAGCCGTGTTGGAAGCACTACCGGCCTCCCTAAAGTCCAACTGACCGATATTCAGTTCTTCGTAAGTGGCCAGGTCAAAAGTAATGCTGGAGTTTAATCTGGTCATCAGGACAATTTTTTCCTCTTGCAAGACCACAACCAGGTACTCTTTCCCGCCGCTTTGGATTTCGCTGCCGATATTCAGATCGACACCCAGTTTAGGCAAATGAATCAGTTTGCCTTTGACGTTTTGGTCGGTTCCGCTCAGCACATTGTTTTCAATAAGAAACGGAATTTCCTGTCCGGCAAAAGCTTCCTGAAACCCTGCCACCGTTTCGTAATCGACTTTGTTGATTTGAATGATATTAATCACATCGGGAAGTGCAAAAAGAAGAGCAAGCACTAAAAAATAGACCAATATTTTCCAACCTTTGGTTTTTCCGAAAGATTGCAAACTTCGAGGATTAAAGAGAATGTTTTTGATTAATTGATACAATTTCATAGCACTTCCTTTCTTTAATGTTTATATTATACCATTGATTTCGTTTTTTGTAAATCCAAATGTTAAAATGCATCTAATAAAAACAAAAACAGGATTTTAATCTCATAATGTTATTTTTTCCCTGGCAGGCGGAATAATTCCTTAAATCATTCCCTGCGATTGTGAAGAAAATCTTTTTTTATATCATGCGACATATCAGAAAACTTTCAAAAAATAAAAAAGGCATGATAACAAAAGTATCATACCTGTGTTTCCTAAATGGTCGGGAAAACGGGATTCGAACCCGCGGCCTCTAAGTCCCGAACCTAGCGCTCTACCAAGCTGAGCTATTTCCCGTTTAGAAATAATTGTTTAATATTTTATTTTGTCTTTTTACCGGTTTTGTAAGCAATGAGCCACTTACTGGAATTACGCACCATATATTGCCTTCAAAACCTCTAATATTATACCACAAAATTTTAAAAAAGGTTCAATTCTGATAAAAAAATTTTACTCTTGTTTTTCTGGCTTTTATGTAACAATTACGTACCAATTAAGGAAAAATATAAGCATTAAACCTTCGATGTATTGATAAAAAGAAAAATCGGTTATTCTGGTATTGTAATAACCCTTGCTTTTTACTTTAATAATTCCCGGAGTCTCTCCGTTTTGGGCAAATAAAAAAACGACGCCTTGAACAGGCGTCGTATTTACGCTTAGCTTATTACTTGGCTAGTGCTACTTTGGCGCTTTCGCATAAAGTTGTGAAAGTTGCACTGTCATTAACAGCCAAATCAGCTAATATTTTACGATTGATATCGATATTAGCCAATTTCAATCCATGCATTAATTGACTGTAGCTGAGGCCGTTGGCTCTGCTCGCTGCATTAATCCGCACAATCCATAGTTTACGGAAATTACGCTTGTTGACTTTACGGTCGCGATAAGCGTAACGAAGTGATTTCATCACTTGTTCATGGGCTGTTTTGTATAATGTATGTTTCGAACCAAAGTAACCTTTGGCCAATTTTAATGTTTTGTTGCGTCTACGACGGGCAACAACTCCACCTTTTGTACGTGGCATTTTTTATCCCTCCAGTTCTTAAAGATTTGCTAAATGTTGTTTGATCCGTTTACGGTCGGCAGTTGTTACAAGTGACGGTTTCCGTAAATGACGAGTTTGTTTTTGGGTTTTTCCCGGAGCCAAATGGCGTGTTCCTGCTTGACCACGTCTGATAGCACCAGTACCAGTAATCATAAAACGTTTCTTGGATCCTTTGTGTGATCTCATCTTTGGCATACGTATTTCTCCTTTACTTCTTTTTTTCTGGTTTTGGACTTAGAATCATAAACATGTTACGACCGTCTAAAACAGGTTCGCGTTCGATAACCGAAACTTCTTCCAGTCCGCTTGCGAATTTAAAAAATAAGTTTTTAGTCTTGTCAGCTTGTTCAATCATCCGACCCCGGAAGCGACAATTGACTTTGACTTTATCGCCCGAACTTAAGAAACGGTTGGCGTTGCGCATCTTCGTTTCAAAGTCGTGCACATCTATCGTCGGACTTAAGCGAACTTCTTTAACGGTAATGATTTTCTGATTTTTTTGGGCTTCTCTTGCACGTTTTAGTTGTTCATAGCGGTACTTACTGTAGTCCATAAACTTGCATACCGGAGTTTTGGCTTGCGGGGCAACGCATACTAAATCAAGGTTTCTTTCTTCTGCCAGCCTTAAAGCCGATTTTGCATCCATAATTCCAAGCTGTTCGCCTAAATCAGAAATAACCATAACTTGTTCAAATTGAATTTCTTCGTTGACAAGATTGTCAATCTTTTTTTCAAGCGCTTTACTGATAACTTTCACCTCCTCTTCCTGAAAATGATTAATGTGTGAAAAAAAGTGGGCGAAAGACCCACTTTTCAAAAATCAACCAAAAGATTAGTATTAAACTCTAGCAATCAGCTACGAGTTTTGACTATGCTTCGTTGTGACTTTTTTACCTACCAATCCGATTATTGATCAGGTGAGAAAGGGACTTTCTGCTTTTCACACGATATTTAATTCTTGTATATTATATCATTTATTATTTGCTTTGTCAAATAAATCATACTTTTTATTTTTTATTCTGTGATTATCTTGTGATAATTTCT
>DCTZ01000041.1 GCA_002329485.1 Caryophanales bacterium UBA1427
CCTGCCCCGGCTGCGGCAAAAGCGAGTTTACGGATATCCGTAAGTTCAACATGATGTTCAAGACTTTCCAAGGCGTGACGGAGGACTCCGCCGCGGAGGTGTATCTCCGTCCGGAAACCGCGCAGGGTATTTTTGTCAATTTCAAGAATGTCCAAAGAACCAGCCGCAAAAAAGTTCCTTTCGGCATCGGTCAAATCGGCAAGAGTTTCCGGAACGAAATCACGCCGGGAAATTTCATTTTCCGGACCCGTGAATTTGAACAGATGGAACTCGAATTTTTCTGCAAGCCAGGAACCGACCAGGAATGGTTCGATTATTGGAATCAATTTTGCTTGGACTTTTTGAAAGAATTGGGTCTTCGTTCCGAACTGGTCAGAACCAGAAAACACCGTCCGGAAGAATTGTCGCATTATTCCAAAGCCACAACGGATATCGAATTTGCTTTTCTTTTCGGTTGGGGCGAACTTTGGGGTATTGCCAACCGTACCGATTACGATTTGCGCGTGCACCAAGAACATTCGAAAGAAAAACTCGAATACCTTGATCCGGAAACAAACGAAAAATACTTGCCCTATGTAATCGAACCGAGCGTCGGCGTCGAACGTTTGCTGCTCGCCATCCTGACCAGCGCTTACGACGAAGAAGTGCTCGAAAACGGCGAAACCAGAGAAGTATTGCATCTCGTTCCGTATTTAGCTCCTTATAAGTTTGCGGTTTTGCCGTTAGTCAATAAATTAAACGAACCGGCGTTTGCTTTGTACCAGAAGCTGATGCCCCTCGGCATGGCTACTTATGATACGAGCGGTGCCATCGGACGCCGGTATCGCCGGCAAGACGCTATCGGAACCCCTTATTGCATCACAGTCGATTTCCAAACGCTCGAAGATAATACCGTTACGGTCCGTCATCGCGACTCCATGGCTCAGGATCGCGTAGCAATCGACGATTTACCACAATATTTTTACCAAAAATGGTAAAAAAGAAGTAAAATCGCGCCGTTGTGCGTATATTTATTTAGAATGATTTTGCAAAGGAGGGCATATGTTATCGAAAACCATAATCAACAAGGTCATCAATGAGACCGATATAGTCGAAGTAATTTCCGAGTATGTCCCGTTGCAACCGAAGGGTAAAAGCATGTTCGGGCTTTGCCCTTTTCATGACGATCAAAACCCGTCGATGTCGGTTTCGCGCGAAATCAAAATGTTCAACTGTTTCAGTTGCAATACCAAAGGCAATGTCATCGATTTTGTGGCGAAGTACGAAAACCTCAATTTTGAAAAAGCCGCCATCAAACTTGCCAAACGGCTGGGAATCAAAATCGATTATCGCCAAACGGCGGAAGAACTCCAAAACGAAAAACGTTATCAAATCATGGAAGAAGCAACCCGTTTTTACGAGTTCTATCTGCACAACAGCAAAGAAGGACAAGTTGCTTTGGAGTATTTGACTAACCGGGGCATAACCGAAGAAATGATTAAGCGTTTCAGAATCGGACTAGCCCCGAGCGAAATGAACTATCTGCACCTGGCCTTAAAAGAAAAACAGGTTGATTTTCTCGACCAGGTCGAACTCGGATTGGTCCGGGAAAACAAAGAAACGGGTCCCTATGACTTGTTTCGGTCGCGTATCATATTTCCGCTTTCCGATGCTTACGGTCGGGTGGTAGGATTCAGCGGCCGGGTTTATCTTCCGGGGGACAACAATACGAAATACATGAATTCCCCGGAATCAAGTTTTTTCCATAAATCCAATCTGCTGTATAATTTGCACCAGGCGACCCTGCACGCCAAACGGATTGATAAAATCTTTTTGTTTGAAGGTTTCATGGACGTGCTTGCGGCGGATTCGGCAGGAATCAAAAACGGCGTAGCCACGATGGGGACCGCACTTACCAAAGAACATATTGCTACATTGCTTAGCATTACCAAAAACATTGTTCTTTGTTTTGACGGCGACCAGGCGGGTATTACCGCAACCAAACGGGCGGCGGAACTGTTTGTTCCGACCAAAGTCTTGCCTCAGGTGGTTGTATTGCCAGACGGGCTTGACCCCGACGATTATCGCAAAAAATACGGCGATCTTGCTTTAAACGAATATTTAAATACCAACAGTGTCAATATTTATGAATTTCTTTTCCAGGACGCCAAACGCGATTTGGTGCCAGATGATTTAAACAGCGTCGAAAAATTTAAGAATGCGGTGTTCGGATTTATCAGGATGTCCCGTTCGCAAACCGTCAAAGATTTCTTTTTAAAGAAAACCGCGGAAACTTTGGGTATCGGTCTGGAAGCTTTAGCCAACGATTTTGGCTATATGAGAGAAGACATTACTCCGGTACCGAGCACAAAACCGATTTCTTTTCCTAAATCCCAAAACAGATTATCCAAAGGGGTTATCAAGGCATACAGATTAATCATTTATCGGGCTCTGCTATCGGTAACCGATTTCCAGCAAATCCTGATGGATTTAAGCGGAATTCATCCTTCCCAGGATTATGTCAAATACCATAATTTCCTGGAATCCATGGGCGGTTTTTACCATGAAGGGGTTTTCGACCATGAAGGGTTTTTGAACAAAATCGGTCAAAACGAAACATTCAAAACGATTTATCAGGATGTCATGTCAGAACCGCCGCTTGATTACGAAAAACCGAAGTATTTGGAAGACTGTATCGAAAAGGTCAGACAGAACGCGGAAAAAGAAATGCTTGTCTTTTTGCTTCAAAAAACCTTGGAAAGCGACCATGGGGGTTTTGGCGACGAAATTCTCAAAAACAAGCGTGAAAGAACAAAGATTATTGAAAATGAGGTGGAATAGTTGGAAGAATTGTATAAAACGGAATTAGAAACTTTGCTTGAATATGCGCAAGAAAAAGGTTATGTTCCGTTAAGCAAAATTATTGAGGTTTTTAACAATCCTTCGGAAGAATTGTTGGACGATGTGGTAAAATACCTCGAAAATGCGAATATCGAAGTTACCCGGGATAGCGAAGATGTTCCGAACGAAGAAGAATTGCTCATCGAAAAAGTCGATGACGAGTTCGAAGCTTTCATCGAAGGAGAAGTCGACGAAGAATTTGAAGATTTGGCTACCGCCGTGGAAAACGAAATCAAAGTGGCCGATTTCGACGATATTGTTTCGCTTTCTTATAATGCGGATGACCCGGTTAAGATGTATCTTCGCGACATCGGACAGATTGAGCTTTTAAGCATTACCCAGGAAATTGAACTGGCCCGGACCGTTCAGGAAGGGGTTGCCAGCCAACAAAAGCTGGAATCGTTTCAAAAAGCCGGCAAAACTTTGTCGTCGGAAGAAATGCGCGATTTAAACAACAAGGTCGAAAAAGGAATTCTGGCCCGGGATATGCTGATCGAATCCAATTTGCGTCTCGTTGTTTCGATTGCCAAACGTTATCTCAACCGGGGACTTCCTTTCCTTGATTTGATTCAGGAAGGCAATATGGGTTTGATTAAAGCGGTTTACAAGTTTGACCCGACCAAAGGCTTCAAATTTTCCACTTATGCCACCTGGTGGATTCGTCAATCCATCACCAGAGCGATTGCCGATCAGGGAAGAACAATCCGGATTCCGGTTCATATGGTCGAAACCATCAACAAATTGATGCGCATCACCCGGAAATTAACGCAGGAAAAACGCCGAGAACCGACGCCGGAAGAAATTGCGGCGGAAATGAAAATCTCCGTCGAAAAGGTGCAACAAATTCAAAAGATTGCCCAAGAGCCGATTTCCATCGATTCGACGGTGGGCGAAGAGGAGGATTCCAGCCTCGCCGATTTTATTTCGGACCAAAATACGCAAAATCCGCTGGAATTTACCGAAGACCGGGCTTTCCGGGAAGAAATCGAAGCAGTACTTCAGACTTTAACGCCGCGGGAAGAAAAAGTTATCCGTTTGCGTTACGGTTTGGATGACAATCGCGCCCGGACCTTGGAAGAAGTCGGCCGAGAATTCGGGGTAACCAGAGAAAGAATTCGGCAAATCGAAGCCAAAGCCATTCGTCGCTTGCGTCATCCGACCAGATTAAAACGTTTGTTGCAACATCGCAACAAATAACCCTTATAAAAAATCCATTTCAGGGGGGAACTATTGGAAGATTTATATAAAAACGAAATAGGTATGTTGTTGGATTATGCCAACGAAAAAGGTTATGTTCCAATTAAAAGAATTATGGAAGTGATGAATAAACATCCCGAAGAAGCCCTCGATGAAGTAGTAAAATTCTTAGAAATTAACGGGATTGAAATCACCCGTCCCACTGATGTCGCATCGGTCAAGGACGGTACAGATGAAATTAATTCTGTCGACGATGAAGAATTTGAAGATTTCCTGCATGATTTGCAAAAAGAAGAGCCGGATTTGGAAGAACTGGTGGAAGAGGTAGAAACGGAAATTCAGGTTTCCGACTTTACCGAATTTATCGCTTCCTCTTTTCGGCTTGACGATCCGGTAAAACAATATCTTCATGAAATCGGTCAAATCGATTTGTTGACGGTAACCGAAGAAATTAATTATTCGCGAACCGTCCAGGAAGGACTGGTCGCCCAGGAAAAGTTTGATTGTTACAAAAACGGTCAAATAAACTTAAATTCCAACGAACTGCGCGTTTTGGAACGTAAAATTCAGGAAGGAAACATGGCAAGGGATCATTTGATTGAAGCCAATCTTCGGTTGGTTGTATCGATTGCCAAGCGTTTCGTTAACCGAGGGTTGCATTTTTTGGATTTGATTCAGGAAGGCAATATGGGGTTAATGAAAGCCGTTTATAAGTACGACGGAACACGCGGTTTTCGTTTTTCCACCTATGCTACCTGGTGGATTCGGCAGGCCATTTCGCGCGCTTTGGCGGACCAGGCCCGCACGATTCGTCTTCCGGTTCATATGGTCGAAACAATTAACCGTTTAAACCGCAGTATTAAACACCTTACCCAGGAATTGAAACGCGAACCGACTTTGCAGGAGATTGCGGAGGAAGTCAAAATGCCCTTTGACCGGGTCCAGGAAATCATGCGGATTGCGCAGGAACCGGTTTCCATCGATTCCTTCATCGGGGACGAAGAAGACAATACTTTAATCGATTTTATCCCCGACGAAGGTTTGAATCCGCTTCAATTTACCGAAAAACAAGCTTTTCGGGAAGAGGTCAACAACATTTTGCAAACACTAACGCCGCGAGAGGAAACGGTTATTCGGATGCGCCTCGGCTTTGACGACAACCGAGCCAAAACCTTGGAAGAAGTCGGCCGGGAACTCGGGGTAACGCGGGAAAGGATTCGGCAAATCGAAACCAAAGCGATTCGCCGTCTTCGCCATCCGTCGCGAATCAAACGTTTGTTGGAATATAAAAGAAGGTAAAGTATGGATTCAAAACGGTTAAAAACAGTCAGTTCCTTTTTGCGGGAAAATGACTATTTTGCGGATATCGGCTGCGATCACGGATTGCTTGCCCTTTATGCTTTTGAATTAGGGATCAGAAGAATGCAATTAATCGACAACAAAGAAGGTCCACTTAACCAAGCCAAAACCAATCTTGCCCACTTGGCTGATCAATGCGATATCACCTTTACTTTATCCGACGGTTTAACTTCTCTGAAACCGGACATCGAGGTAATCGCGATTTGCGGCATGGGCGGAAAATTGATATCAGATATTCTGAAGCGGGATTTGGAAAAAGCCAAATCGTTAAAAAGACTGATTTTGCAACCCAATACCCAAATTCCTGATGTGCGCAAGTTTTTATCGTCAGCTGGCTTTGCGATTATCGATGAAGCCATTGTTAAGGAAAAACGAAAGATCTACGAAATAATCGTCGCCCGCTATCAGGATACTTACGGTCAATTGTCAAAGGAAGATTGTTACTTTGGCCCTCGTTTACGAACGGTTCGTTCCCTGCTGTTTCTTGAGAAACACCAAAAAAGGCTTGCCCAAATAAACAAAATCCTTAACGAACCGTTATCGGCAAACCGTTACCGTGAATTATTTCAAGAAAAAACGATGTTGGAAAGGGAATTAACTAGCCTTAAGGAGATAGAAAATGAAAGTTAAAGAACTGCTTGATTATTTGTTGGACCTATATCCCCTTGATCTTTCCATGCCCTTTGATCAGGGAAAACTGGGATTGCAGATTGGGTCAATCAATAATCCGATTTCCAAAGTGATTTTAACCCTTGATGTGACAGAATCGGTCATTGAGGAAGCTATCGGAAAAGGAGCAAATGTCATTATCAGTCACCATCCGTTTATTTTTGAGCCGCTTCTGCAAATCAATTATGATTCCTCTTTGGGCCAAAAGATTAAAAAGCTGCTGACCCATAATTTAAATGTTATCAACCTGCATACAAACCTTGATGTCGCTTCGGACGGGATGAACGATTTTTTGGCCAAGCGTCTCGGATTAACGGAAATCGAACCGTTGGAAATTAAATCTTCCGATCAGGTGCTTCGGGCCGGTTTGGTGGAACCTCAAACTTTGGCCTTATTCGTCCAACGGGTTCAAAAAGCCTTTAACGAAGAAGTTGTACGATATGTAGGTAATCCTAGTCAGATAATTTCCAAAGTTGGCATTGTGGGCGGTTCGGGCGGCACCGAAATCAACGAAGCGATTTTTCTAGGCTGCCATTGCTTTATCACCGGGGAAATCAAACACCATTCGGCTTTGATGGCCCAGGAAAAGCAAATTGCTTTAATCGAGGTCAGCCATTCGGTGGAAGCCTTGTATTTAAGTTACTTAAAAGAAAAACTCAATCAGGCTTTCCCGGGGTTGTCGGTTCATATAACCGAAACACCGGCCAATCCGTTTCGTTTTTCTTATCCGAAATAAGCAGCAAAACCCCTCAAACGAGGGGTTTTTGAGTATAAAAAAAGCACAGATCCTTATCTGCGCTAATTTTTCCGCTCTTTTGAAGAGACGGCTAGAAAGAGGTTGTTACTTTTCGATAATAGCATCTACTGGGCATACTTCTTGGCAAGCACCGCAATCGATGCAGGCATTTTCATCGATAACATAGATGGTGCCTTCGCTAATGCAATCCACTGGGCATTCAGCGGCGCAAGAACCACAAGCGATGCAAATATCAGTTATTAGTCTTGGCATATCTAAACCTCCTAAAAAATTATTACACTTCATTTTACAAAAAAAATCGGAAAATGACAAGCAAAACAAGAATATTTTTTCGGGTCGGGGATTCGGTGATTGATGCGCTAATTATTTTATATCGATTTAATTGCTAACTTTTCCGGTTTTTAGTATAATATTAAAAGAAGGAGTTGAAAACAATGGTACAATGGTGGATAATGTTAATCGCAACAATATTGGCTTTATTAGTTGGAGCAGTTGCCGGCTTTTTTGTCACCCGTTATTTCTTTAACCGTACCTTAGAAAAAAATCCTCCGATCAACCGTGAAATGATTCGCGCCATGTATATGCAAATGGGACGCAAACCGTCGGAAAAAGATATTACACGGGTGATGGAGGCAATGAATCAATATAAAAAGTAACAAAAAAATGTCCAATTTTGAATTGGGCATTTTTGGTTTTATAATAGCTTCTCGCGGTCGGTAATTTTCGACTCTGTTTTTGAAAGCAATCGTTTAATATTATGGCGATGACTGATAACAATTATAATTGTTACCGTACAAAGGAAACCGATTAACCATAAATCAAATCTTCCCGAAGTAAACATCGGGCTTCCGAGTTTTTTTTGGTTCGGTAAAATTACGGCAAATATCAAACAGGCAAAAGCGGAAATCAGGGAACCGAGCGAAACAAATTTGGTTATGGCAACGATGATGATGAAAAGACAAAGACTGATGAAAAAAAGCAGCGGCTGATAAACCAAAATGATTCCCGCAGTACAGGCCACTCCTTTGCCCCCATGAAATTTGGCGAAAACCGGAAAAAGATGACCGAGGATGGCGCACACTCCGTAGACGAGGGGATGGACCAAATCGTATTCGGAATAGGGAATGATGTTAAAGCGAAAAAGCCCAATTATTAATCCGGCTTTAAGCATGTCCAATGCAAAAACAATTATTCCCCATTTGATTCCCAAAACTCTTAAGGCATTGGTTGCTCCCATGTTGCGGCTGCCGTGTTCGCGAATATCGATTCCCTTAACCAGTTTTCCGATAATCAAAGCAAAGGGAATCGAACCAAGCAGATAAGCCGCTATCATCAATAAAAACTCCACGTTTCACACCTCACTTAATCGTAGATATTATACTCTTTTTTGCCTGAAATTGCAATAAATTCACCATATTTGGTCTTTTAGTGGCTTTTTTGAATAATTTTTATACATTTTAATCATTTGCAAAAAAAGGCAAGATGTGCTATAATAGATATAAATTGAGCACTTAAAATTTGGTTTAGGGTATTTTTTTTGAATTATTCCTTTAAAAAATTTTTACAATATTAAGCGGAAAGAAGGTGAAATAATGGCAAACAATACTAAGACCAATGTTTACGACGAGAAATCGATACAGGTTTTGGAAGGTCTGGAAGCAGTCCGCAAACGTCCCGGCATGTACATCGGTTCGACCGATGCCCGTGGTCTCCACCACTTGGTGTGGGAAATCGTGGACAACGCCATCGACGAAGCGTTGGCCGGTTTCGGATCGCATATCCTTGTCAGAATCCATTCTGACAACAGCATCGAAGTTCAGGATAACGGTCGTGGTATTCCGATTGGCATGCACAAAACCGGCAAGCCGACTCCACAGGTTATTTTTAACTCTTTGCATTCGGGCGGAAAATTCGATGAGTCCGGAGGTTACAAAGTCTCGGGCGGTCTTCACGGCGTCGGGTCCAGCGTTGTCAATGCTTTGAGCGAATATTTGGAAGTAACGATTTATCGGGATGGAAAAATATACTATCAACGTTATTTAAACGGCGGAAAAGTCATCGAAAAACCAAAAATTCTGGGTGAAACCAAACGGACCGGTACCATTGTCAAGTTTAAACCCGACCGTACCATCTTTTCATCCACTATTTTCGATTACAAAACGATTGCTACCCGTTTAAAAGAATCCGCTTATCTGATTAAGGGTTTGAAAATCGAATTGAACGATTTGCGAACCAACGAATCGGATGTTTTCTGCTATAAAAACGGAATCGTGGAATTCGTTAAGAGTTTAACCGCCTCCAAAACCGCAATTCACGAACCGACCTTTTTCACAGGCGAAGTAGGCGGAATCTACGTCGAAGCCTCAATTCAATATTGCGAAAAAACCTATAACGAAATGATCCTATCATTTGTCAACAATATCCGTACCCGCGACGGGGGAACGCATGAAACCGGTTTTCGGGTCGGAATCACCAAAGCTTTCAACGATCATGCGCGGATGATCGGAGCCTTGAAAGAAAAGGACGACAATTTGGACGGTGCCGATATCCGCGAGGGTATAACCGGGGTAATTTCGGTTCGGATTCCGGAACGGTTGTTGCAATTCGAAGGACAAACCAAAAATAAATTGGGTACTGCCGAAGCAAAGACCGCTGTCGAATCCATCGTCTATGAACAGACACGCTTTTTCTTGGCCGAAAAAGGTGAAATTTCGAATATTTTGATTCAGAATGCCCTTCGGGCTTCCAAGGCCCGCGAAGCTGCCCGGAAAGCGCGCGATGAAGCTCGGATGGTAAAACAAAAAATATCCAAACCCATTAATTTGCTCGGAAAATTGGTTCCTGCGCAAAACCGGGATCCAAAAACCAATGAATTGTTTTTAGTCGAAGGTGAATCGGCCGGCGGTTCCGCAAAACTCGGACGCGACCGTACTTTCCAGGCTATTTTACCGTTAAGAGGTAAAGTCATCAATACCGAAAAAGCCAAGATTGACGAGATTCTCAAAAACGAAGAAATTCTTTCGATTATCAATGCCATCGGGGCCGGTTTCGGTTCGGAATTTGATATTACCAAATCCAATTTCAATAAAGTAATTATTATGACCGATGCCGATACGGACGGTGCGCATATCCAAGTCTTATTGCTCACCTTCTTTTTCCGTTATATGACCCCTTTAATCGAGCAAGGCAAAGTATACATTGCCACGCCGCCCCTTTACAAAGTTGCCATTAAAGGCGAAATGCATTATGCCTGGAGCGACGAAGAATTGCGAGATTTGATTTCCAACCAAAAGAATGTCGTTATTCAGCGGTATAAAGGTCTCGGCGAAATGAATGCCGAGCAATTGTGGGAAACAACAATGGATCCGAAACGGCGGACGTTAATCCAAGTCAAGATTGAAGATATTTCGGATGCGGAGAACAGGATTGGTGTTTTGATGGGCGACGATGTTGAACCGAGAAGAGAATGGATTGAAAACAACGTTGTTTTCGACAATGACGATAACTTTATTTTAGAGGATGTAACAATCGATGAACAATAGTAAAATATCCGCCAAAATAGATAAATTTGTCAACGAAACGATTTTGGAAGAAAATATCGAGAATATTGTCGGAGACCGTTTCGGCCGCTATTCCAAATATGTCATTCAAGATCGCGCCTTGCCTGATGTCCGCGACGGTTTAAAACCGGTTCAGCGGCGCATCCTGTATGCTTTATACCGTTTGGGCATGTTTTCCACAAAACCTTACAAAAAATCGGCCCGCGTTGTCGGGGATGTCATCGGTAAATTCCACCCGCACGGCGATACGGCCGTTTACGACGCTTTAATCCGGATGTCGCAGGACTTTAAGATGTTGTTGCCTTTAATCGATGTTCACGGCAATAACGGCAGCATCGACGGCGACCCACCAGCCGCAATGCGTTATACCGAATGCCGGATGTCGAAGTATGCGGAACTGTTGCTTCAGGACATCAACAAAAGGACTGTCGGGCTGATTCCGAATTTTGACGACGAAGAATTGGAACCGATTGTGCTCCCTTCCAAATTCCCGAATATTTTAGTAAACGGGGCAACCGGTATTTCGGCCGGTTATGCCACCGATATTCCTCCGCACAATCCCGATGAAATAATCGATGCGGTATTGTACCGGATTAACAATCCGAAATCGACCTTGGAAGATTTATTGAAAATCGTCAAGGGACCGGATTTTCCGACCTGCGCGATCGTACACGGTATTGACGGTATTCGCAGTTCCTACGAAACCGGACGCGGAAAAATCATTGTGCGAGCCAAGGCGGAAATCGAATCGACCAAAACCGAACATAAAATCATCATAACCGAAATTCCATACGAAGTCAACAAAGCCATTCTAATTCGCAAAATGAATGACATGATTATCGCTCGGAATGTCGACGGGGTCAAGGCGATTCGCGACGAAACCGACCGTCAGGGTTTGCGCATCGTCATCGATGTCCGAAAAGATGCCAACCCGGATTATATTTTGGATTTCCTTTATAAGACAACTGAATTGCAATCGAACTATAACTTCAATATGGTTGTCATCCATAAAGGACGTCCGATGCAGATGGGCTTAATGGAAATCATCGATGCTTATATCGGCCATCAAAAAGAAGTAATCACCAACCGCAGCAACTTCGAACTTGCCAAAGCGGAAAGACGCGCTCATATCGTCGAAGGTTTAATCCAAATGGTTTCGATTTTGGATGCTGTTATACGGACGATTCGCAATTCGCAAAACAAACGCGACGCGAAAGAAAACATCATGATCAATTACGGCTTTACCGAAATCCAAGCGGAAGCCATTGTCATGTTGCAATTGTACCGTTTGACCAATACCGATATTTTTGCCTTGAGAACCGAAGCCAATGAACTAGAACAACAAATCAAGAGTTTGAAAAATATTCTCTCGAGCGAAAAAGCTTTGCTGAAAACCATATGCGAAGAATTGAAAGCGACCAAAGCATTGATTTCGCAACCGCGTCGGACGCAAATCGAAGAAGAAGTCAGCACGATAAAAGTAGAACAACGCGAATTGATTTCCAAAGAAGATGTCATGTTGATTATTACCCATCACGGCTATCTTAAACGCTTGTCGAAAAAGGCCTATTATTCCACAACCGAACCGACCCGTCTGAAAGAAGGGGACGTTATTGCGGGAATTTATGAAGTAGCCACTACCGACACGCTGCTGCAATTTACCAACCTGGGTAATTATGTCTATCTTCCGATTCACAAAATCCCGGAAGTCAAACACCGCGATTTCGGGTACCATGTCAGCACCTTAATCAGCATGGAAGCCAACGAAAAAATCCTTTACTCTGTGCCTGTTTCCGAATTTGCGGACGACCGCTACATTTTGATTACCACGAAACTCGGCTTAATCAAACGGGTTGCCTTGAGCAAACTCGATGTAAATCGCTATTCGAAAGTTTTGAAAGCCACAAAATTGCGCGAGGGTGACGAGGTCGTCAGTGCGGATTGTTGCACAGGCGACGATTACGAAGTCGTTATTGCGACCAAAGACGGCTACATGAACCGTTACGATTCCTCGGAAATCAGTGTTTTGGAACCTGCTTCCTTCGGGGTAAAAGCAATCGAACTCAAGAGCAGACCGGATGATTATGTCGTTTCCGCAAAATTTATTAAAGAAAAAGATATAATTATTTTATTGACCAACCGCGGTAATATCAAACGGATGCGTCCGGAAGAAATTACCAAGGGTAAGAAAAACCATGTGGGAAAGATGTACTTAAAAATTGTACGTTCCAACATGCATGAAGCTGTTACGATGGATGTCATTCATCATAAAAATGCCAATTCCGATTTGGAAAGCTATATTTATTGCGAAAACGGCTATGTGCCAATCGATTACACGATTTTAAGAATTGCCATCGCCGAAAACGGCCGGAAAATGGTGCCAACCGAGAAAGGCAAACCGCTCGAAATCGTCATTCAACGTAACAATTACGACATAGAGTTATAAGAAAATTTATCTGCTACTATATAAACATATTGTTTTTTGTTGAAACTGCAGTGCAGATATGATATAATAACTCACGGTATAATTTTTGTACGGACATTTATAATTTTTTTGAAGAACGAAAGGGGTTCAACATCATGGACAAATTTGCCTATTACGTAGGACAAGAAGTAACAGGTACCATTAACAATGTTACCAAAACCGCAATCTATCTTATACTCGGATCAGAACAGAGTCAAAACGAAGAAGGAGAACAGGCGACAGAAGAAAAGGGCGGACACAAAGCCGTAATCTATGTCAACGACATAGAAGGTTTCCCAGAAAACCAAAACTTACGCGATGTTTATCACGAAGGAGAAGAGTTCACTGCCCTAGTTAAGCAAATAGGCAAAGACAGGCGCACGGAAGAACCACTTTATATTTTGTCGACAAAACTCTATGCGCAACGGGAACAATTTACGCAATTCGAACAATTTCGCGATTCCAATGAAATAATCAAAGGGACAATCAAAAAAGTTCACAGTAAAGGCGCAGACGTTTATTATAACGATGTTCGTCTTTTCCTGCCGATTCGCAATATCGATGTAAACGAATCCGCGCTTCGCAAAATGATTAATGAAGAAATCGATGTTGTGGTTACGGCAGTTAACCGCGAACGGTTGCTTGTGGTTGTATCAAATACTTTGGCCGAACAAATTAAATATCAACAAGCCAAAGAACAAGCTCTGGCCGGTTTAAGCGTCGGCATGGACGTCAAAGGCCAAGTAACCAAAATTTTGGATTTTGGTGCCATTGTGAGCTTGGGAACTGTTTCCGGATTACTCCACCAAAGCGAATTGGCCCATAAAAGAGTTGGTAAGATAACCGATGTTGTTAACGTCGGCGACGAAATAACTGTCAAAATCATCAGACTTCACGATGACCGGATAGGTTTATCCTTAAAAGCACTTCAACCTCATCCTTGGGATGTCTTGAAGGAACAATACCATGTCGGCGATATTTTTGAAGGAACCGTTACCAAGGTCATTCCTGCCGGTTTGTTAATTGCCTTAACCAATGAATACAGCGGTTTGATGCCGCGCGGCGAATACTCCTGGAATGCGAGCGACCGTTTGGATGGTCAGGTTCAGGAAGGCGATAAGATTACCGTTAAGGTTATGGCAATCGACGACGAACGCCGTCGCATCAGCCTTTCGCATCGCGAAACCGTGGAAAATATGTGGAGCAAAATAAAACTTCACAAAAACGATGTCATTACCGTGACCTTTGTCAGCTGCGAAGAAAAAGGCGCCAAAGTTGCCTATGAAGGGGTCTACGGTTTTATGCCGATCAGCGAAGTAACCGGTACCAGAAGAATCAATCGCGCCGACGAAGTATTTAAAGAAGGCGATTCGATCGATGTCGTTGTTTTGGATGTCGACCCACAACGTGCCAAATTGGTAGTAAGCGCCAAAGCCAACGAAGACGCAAAAGAAAAAGAAAACTTTGAAAAATACTATAAAGATCAAGCCAACAAAGTCCCAACCAATACGCTTGGGGATATGCTAGGCGATGCTTTAAAGAAATTCGAAAAAACGAAACAAGGGAAATAAGCAATGAATCGGGGAATCGTCGCTATCGTAGGTCGCCCCAATGTGGGTAAATCCAGCTTATTTAACCGGCTGATTCAAAATAAACTTGCGATTACCGATGACCAACCGGGAATTACCCGCGACCGCTTATATGGCAAATGTGAGTGGTTGGATCAAGAATTTCATATCATAGACACGGGAGGGATTGAGTTAAAAGACCTCCCGTTTATGGAAGAGATTCGGGCTCAGGCAAGTTTAGCTATTGATGAAGCTGATGTGATTCTGTTTGTTGTCGACGGACGCGTCGGCGTTACCAATCAGGATACGGACATCATGAATCTCTTATTCAAAAGCAACAAACCGGTTATCGTTGTAGCCAATAAAATCGACAATGTCGATATGATGGCCAATGTTTACGAATTTTACAATTTGGGCGTCGAAGAAGTATTTCCGGTCAGTTCTCTGCACGGAATCGGTATCGGCGATGTTTTGGATCGCTTGATTCAGATTTTGCCTTATAAAAAACAAAAAGAATCTTCCGATGCCGTCTCGTTTGCGATTATCGGACAGCCCAATGTGGGCAAAAGTTCGCTTACCAATGCGATTTTGGGAACCGAACGGGTAATCGTCAGTACAATCCCGGGAACGACCAGAGATGCCATCGATACCCCGTTTGTGCGCGATGGCCGGGACTTTGTTGTAATCGATACCGCCGGAATGCGCAAACAGGGGAAAGTATATGAGAATGCGGAAAAGTACAGTTTTTTGCGGGCGCTGAAAGCCATCGAAAGAAGCGATGTCGTGTTGCTGGTTTTGGATGGCACGGAACCGATTGAAGAACAGGATAAACGCATCTCGGGATATGCGCTTGAAGCCAATAAAGCGGTGGTCATCGTTGTCAACAAATGGGACATCGTCGAAAAGGACGATAAGACAATGCAAAAGATGACGGAAAAGATTCGCAATCATTTTCTCTTCCTTTCCTTTGCCCCGATTGTCTTCGTCTCGGCTTTAACCAAACAACGGATCCATTTGTTGTTTGAAGCGATTTTGCAAGCATACGAAAACTTTAACCGCCGGGTTCCGACCAATGTTTTGAACGACATTATCATGGAAGCGACTTTAATGAACCAGGCTCCGGATTTTAACGGGGGAAGAATTCGCATTTATTATGCGACCCAAGTCAGTAACGCCCCGCCGACTTTTGTCTTATTTGTCAACAATCCCGATTTCATGCACTTTTCTTATCAGCGCTATATCGAAAACAAACTTCGGGAAGCCTTTATGTTTGAAGGCACGCCCATAAAAATAATTCTCAGAAAGCGGGAAGATTAATGAAAATAACCATTATCGGTGCCGGCAGTTGGGGAACTGCTTTGGCCAAACTCTTGGCTGACAACCGCCAGGAAGTGTTGCTTTACGATCGATCTCCTGGTACGGTTGAAGAAATCAATAACCAGCACAGCAATCTGACGAAACTGGCAAACAGTTATTTACCCGTTACTGTCAAAGCCACAACCGATTTGTCGGAAGCCCTTTCCTTTTCCGACATCCTTGTGCTTTCGGTTCCGACCAAAGTCATTCGCGGGGTTTTGGCGGGAATAGCCAAGTTGCTTACTTCTCCTAAACTCTTTGTCAATACCAGCAAGGGTTTGGAACCGGAAACCTATAAACGGGTCTCGGAAGTAACCAAAGAAGAAATACCCTCTCACCTTCTGAAAGGCTTTGTCGCGTTAACCGGACCGAGTCATGCGGAAGAAGTCATTATCGGATTGCCGACTTCGGTGTGCAGCGTGAGCGAAAATGTCGAACACGCCAAACTGATACAAAAGATCTTCAGCAACACCTCGTACTTTCGGGTTTATACTTTAACCGATTTGGCCGGGGCGGAATTGGGCGGAGCGTTGAAAAATATTTACGCCATCGCATCCGGAATGCTCGAAGGCAGCGGTTACGGCGATAACGCACGGGCGGCATTGATTGCCCGGGCCTTGGTGGAAATGCGTAAACTTGCCATCGCTATGGGCGCTCAGGAAGAAACTTTATACGGTCTGACTGGCTTGGGCGATTTGGTGGTTACCACGAGTTCCCATCATTCCCGCAATTTCCAAGCCGGAGTAAAACTTGCCCAAGGCAAAAACCTGGAAGAAACAATCAATTCCATCCCGATGGTAGTCGAAGGCTTTCGGACTTGCCTGGCTGCTTATGAAGCGGCTCGGGAACTGAAAGTCGAAACCCCGATTATCGATGCGGTTTACAGTGTAATATACCAACACCATGGAGTTAAAGCTGTGGTAAAGAAATTGATGATGCGTTCTCTCAAGGACGAATTTGTTCCTTTTAATATACCAAAAACCAAATAGCTTACAACCTTTCCTTTTCGATTGACTTCACTAAGCCTACAACCCTTAGTGAAGTCTTTTTTTATCGGCTTTTTTTGATTTATAAAAAAAATCGAATTTACCAAGAAAAAAAACAATTTGCTTGTTATATTTGTGAAATAGAAAACGGAGGTTTAAACGGTGAAGAAAAGATTATGGATAATTTTTACTTTGATTTTATGTTTGTTTTTTGTTACCTCTTGTAAAAAACCTCAAGATGTAATTAAAAATCCCGAAGATTTTGATTTGATAAGTGTCGAGTCAATGGATCAGCTGAAAAAACTGACCAAACCGGCTTCCGAATTTCCTTGGTGGAGATGGTGGAGTAATGATAAAGTCGCCGATGACTTAGCCGGCGGCCCGCCCGTTCCGGAAGCTGGCGATGAAGACAAAAACACCACCAGCAAAACCAATGTTCAGGTCGAAGGGGTCGACGAATCCGATGTCGTCAAAAACGACGATCGCTACATTTACATCGTAAACTACGTCGGACTGTCGATTGTCGATACCGAAACCGAAAAAGTTTATCATCACGAGTTTGAAAACTTCAGCCCGAACGAGCTTTTCCTTTACAAAAACTACCTGGTAATGCTCGGAACCGTTTGGGAAGAAACCAATACGGAGCCTTCCGGAAAAATAGCTGTGGATGTGGTGTTTGGCCGCGGTTGTTTTTACAGTTATTATTATTTTAAAACGATTGTCCTTGACGTTGCCAATCCGGAAAAACCGGAAATTGTCCGGGAATTCATGGCCGACGGCAGTTATTATCTTCAAGGCCGCATGATTGACAATACCCTTTATCTTATTTTGCAAAAGTACAACATTTATTCCGCGAAGAAAAACAGTGCAATCTTACCGAGTTATACCGATACCGCGGAAAAAGTAAACAACAAGGTTTTGCCGCTTGAAGACATCAAAATCATCGGTGGCGACGATTATTACAATTGCTATACTTTATTGGTGTCCTTTAAGGTCGACGAAAAAAATGCCCCTGATGTCAATGCTTATTTAGGCAGCTTCAACCTGGTTTATTCTTCCCAAAATAACCTCTACGCAACCCGCCTTGCTTATTTTAACAAACCTAACATCGATAGTGACGGTACCGTCCGGAACGATTCCGTGCTAAACCCTTATTATTATCCTGATATGCATACCGTAATTTACCGTTTCAATTATCAAAACGGCAAAATGGTTTACCAGGGTAAAGCCATCGTCAAAGGCGAATTGCTCAATCAATTCAGCATGGACGAATACGATGGGGTTTTCCGGGTTGCACATACTGCCAAAAATTACACAATCGAAAACTGGGAACTGAAATCCGAAAGTTTTGTCTCGACCTTTGCGATTGCCGAAGCCAATCAATTTAAGTTACTAGCAAGCCTTGGCGGCATGGGAAAAGACGAATTGATATACAGCGTCCGGTTCGACGGACCGTTCGGATACATTGTTACTTTCAAAACCATCGATCCGCTGTATGTTGTCGATCTGACGAACCCCGAAAAACCGGTTGTTCGGAGCGAACTGAAATCACCGGGCGTAAGCGATTATCTGCATATGATTAACGATAAACTTTTGCTTGGGGTCGGCCGGGTTACCGAAGAAACCTCGTATGGCGCAACGGTTTCCAAAGGCGTAAAAATTTCTCTTTTCGACATAAGCAATCCGGACGAAACCAAAGAAGTGGATCTCCTCTATTTGGGCGATTCTTCCTACACCGAACTTCAATATAACCACAAAGCTCTTCTGGCTCTTCCTTCCCAACAACTTTATGCTTTGCCGGTCAGCTGTTACTTGAACAACTATTCTTCATATCGCCAAGGCATGTACGTTTTCGAAGTCGATGTCGATAATTCGAAGCTCAATTACCGAGGCTTGATTACCCACCCGGATGTTTATTCCACCGAAAGATACTATTTTTCGAATGCAATCGTACGCGGGGTTATCATTGATTCGAAAATCTATACGATTTCGCAATCGTTCGTAGGCATTAACCTTCTGGATGATAATTTGACCCTAATCAAAAACATTCCGTTGATGTACAGCCGGAAGTAGTCCCAAAAGCATCTAACTTTTATAATTTGCTCCCCCTCCCCCCCTCTTTTATGGTATAATAAGATAGAAAAACCATTATGTCGAAAAGAGGGGGCTGCAATGCCGAAAGAGAAAGCACTCATTGAAGCCATGAAACAAGGCAGCGAAGAAGCATTCGAAGAAATCTACTATCGCTATCAAAACCTTGTGTATTTCGTAATTTACGACATTTTAAAAAACCGCAGTTCCAGCGAAGAAGTCATGCAAGACACCTTTTTAAAGATGTACCAGAATATCCATTCGTTCGACGGGCGCTATTTCCAAGCGTGGCTTTTGAAAATTGCCAAAAACCTGGCCATCAACCGCTACAAACAAGAACCCAAAATGGTGGAATTGGCGGATTATGCGGCGGTGGACCAATGCGACCAAAAAAGCAATACTTTGGAAATGATGCGCGAATTGGAAAGTATTTTATCCCCCAACGAATATCAAGTCGTAATCCTGACGATCGTTTACAATATGAAACAAAAAGATATTGCTCAATATCTGGATAAACCAATGGGCACGGTTTCTTGGCTTTATAGTCAGGGAATCAAAAAATTAAAAAAATATTATCAGAAAGGAGAAAGATAAGGTGCGCTTAAAAGATATCAAAAAAACCCTAAGGGACAATTGGCGCTTGGATACCCCCGATGTTCTTGACCAATTGAAAAAAGAACTTAGCTTTTCTCCTGTTCAAACGGTAAAAAAAGGCTTTCGCATCCAATGGAAGTATTCTTTGGTTTTTTCCTCATTGATTATTTGCTTTGTTTTCGGCACCTTGTGGCTCAGCCTTAACGGTCTTCCCGAATCACGCAAAAGTGACGAAATAACCAACGGCGATCACGGAATAGTCGACCAAGATCCGAAAGGAAACGACGATGGTGGTTTGGATGACCGCTTTTCTTCGGACCGACTCGTTAAATACCAAATTGACGGTAATGATGTGAGCTTGGCCGAAGCCAAAAATGACGAGGTAATCGAATTAATCCAGAATTTGCGGGTTAAATCGACTACCAAGGATTCCTTTCTTATGGAAAGCAACAGCGCAGGACAAAAATACGAAAAAGTCCGCCTTTATTTGGAATTTACTGATCGCAACCTGCAAATCATCAATATCAAAGAAAAATATTTTTTAATCAAAACTGAAAATGCCAATCGGGAGTATTTTGAAATAACCGACGATACGAAACTTGTCAAGTTTTTGACGGAAAAGACCAAGAACAATTCCAACAACGGTTCTGATTTTGATTCCGGCAATAATGCTGGCAATAACCCATAATTTTGGCACCAATCCACCCCGCCCCTCATAAAGTAATAGCGAGGTGGATTTTTTTATGAATTTCAATAAAGTTTTGCAATTTTTGGCCGATAACAATATCCAACCTGCCGAATTATTTGCGTTGGTGGAAAAAGTGCGTACCATGGATTTATCCGACGAAGAAGCAATCAGAAACGTGATTCGCGAGGTCGCCAAAGTCGCCAACCGACCGCTCGACAAAGCGCAGGAAAACCGGATTGTCAAAGATATTATGAAAAACGGCATCAACGATAATCTGTTTAATTTGTTGTAAACAAAGTGACCGGGGAAAATCCCCTTTTTTTATTGGTCTAAGCAAATTATTCGGTGCTGGGAAAAAATGTCGAATCGGGGGGATTTTATTATTATTTTTGACATCTATTCCTAACTATGATATAATCATATGCAAAAGGAAGGTGTTGTTGCCTTGAGTCCTCTCAGGTATAATTTCATTACTAATTCAGCACGTTTAGCCGAAATTTCGTTTGATTCAAGCGAAGAAGGCCCCAGTCTGCTGAGCCAAATCACTATCGGTACCAATGCATTTATTATATTATCGGTAATTCTTTTACTTCTTTTGCTGTTTTCTGCCTTTTTTTCTTCCAGTGAAACTTCGTTTTCGACAGTCAATATTATCCGTTTGAAAAATTATGTGGAAGAAAAAAAACGGGGAGCAAAGAAAGCGTTGTGGATTGCCGAGCATTTTGACCGGACTCTTACAACCTGTTTGGTTGGCAATAACTTTGTCAATATCGGCGCAACCACCGTTGGAGCTTTTCTGGTTTCCCAGTTAATCATCAACCCGACGATTGCGAATATTGTAACAACTTTTGCCATGACCATCATTGTTTTGATTTTTGGGGAAATCCTTCCCAAAAGTTATGCCAAGGAACATCCGGAAGAATTGGCTTTGTTTCTTTCGGGATTTATGTATTTTTTAATCAAAATCTCTTATCCGTTTGTTGTGGTTTTCCTTTGGCTGAAAAAAGCCCTTGTGAAAGAAAAAGAAACGCTTCCGACGGTTACCGAATCGGAACTGGAAACCATCATTGAAACGATGGAAGATCAGGGCGTTATCAACAGTATGGATGCCGATTTGTTGCAAGGAGTTATCGATATCGGAGACCGTACGGTTAATGATATAATGACACCTCGGGTCGATGTTATCGGGGTCGAAATCAGCATGACACCTGAAGAAATAAAGAATTTGTTCTTTAAATACAAGTACTCACGCATGCCGGTCTATAAAGAAGACCGTGACCATATAATCGGTATTCTCACCGAACGCGATTTCTTTACCGCTTATATCAAAAAGCAAAAAATCGATTTGCGTACTTTGGTCAGCACGCCGCTTTATGTTTCGAAAGAATTGAAAGTCGATGATTTGATTCGCAAAATGCAAGCCGCAAAAAAACACTTTGCCATTGTCTCCGACGAATATGGCGGAACAAGCGGAATTGTCACCCTTGAAGATGCCATTGAAGAATTATTCGGGGAAATTTATGACGAACACGACGATGACGATGACCAAGTTCAGCATCTCTTGAAACAAGACGATAATACTTATATCGTTTCGGCGGATTTGTTGGTCGAAGAACTGGCAGATACCTTGGAACTCGGAAAAGTTCCCGAAACAACCTATCCGACCGTGGGCGGCTTTTTGTATGGTTTGGTTGAAGAATTGCCATACGAAGGTCAAGTGGTCGATTACCAAAGTTTTATTTACGAAAATGACAATGACGGACTGATTGTGGAAACCCCAATTACATTACGGTTTACCCTTTTATCGGTAGTGGAAAGAAGGATTATCAAAGCTCGTCTGGAAATCATCGGTTCCAAAAAATCAGAAAAAAATCAGGATACCAAAGAACAGGATTAAAAGGGCAGTCGTTTGTGACTGCCTTCTTAAATATTTAAAGAAATGGAGGAAGCTATGAAAACAATTACTCAAGATCAAGCTCGCGAAATTTTGACCCTTGCGCTTGCAACCGGCGGCGAGTTTGCAGAAGTGTTCATGGAAGACACTTTATATGATACGGTGGAAATGACTTCCGGAAATATCACCCGCTCGACAACATCCCATGTCAAAGGCGCGGCCTTGCGGATAATCAAAGACGGAATGGAAATTAACGGCAGTATTTCCGATGCCACGTTCGACAAACTCACAAAGCTTGCCCAAAAGTTAGCCAGCACTTTTACGGAAAAACGGATTGCCGAAGTCGAACCGTTTAAAGAAGTGAAAGCCGGCGGACAAGTCAAAATCAAACCAAACAATTCTTCAATCGATCCTCTCAAATTATTGGGTGAAGCATCGCAAGCTGCGAAAGATTTTTCACCCGAAATCGTTCAGGTAATCGGCAATTTTTGGCGTCGTCATCAAAACATTCAGGTCTTTGCCAGCGACGGAACCTGGGCGTTCGACGAAAGATGTCAAACCCGGTTATCCTTATCCGCTGTCGCAAGCGACGGCAAAAACATGCAAACCATCAGCGATTCCTTCGGCCGTAACCAAGGCTTGGAAATGTTTGAAGGTTTCGATCCCGTATCGTTCGGCCGCGATATCGCATCGAGCGCCGTAACGATGTTGCATGCCGATGAAATGGTCGGCGGCGAAATGCCGGTTGTCATCCACAATGCTTTCGGCGGCGTTATTCTTCATGAAGCCTGCGGCCACTCTTTGGAAGCAACATCCGTAGCCAAAGGTTTAAGCGTATTCTGCGGCAAACTCGGTCAGCAGATTGCCAGCCCGATTGTCAATGCAGTGGACAGCGGCGTGGACGAAAACGCCTGGGGTTCCATCAACGTTGACGACGAAGGTACTCCTGCCAAGCGCAATGTCCTGATCGAAAACGGTATATTGAAATCCTACTTGGTCGACAAAAGAAATGCCAAGAAAATGAATCATCCGATTACCGGTTCCTCGCGCCGGGAATCTTACAAATATCAAACGACTTCCCGGATGACCAACACTTACTTCTTAAACGGCACCAGCACTTTTGACGAAATCATCGCTGCAACCAAAAAAGGTCTTTTTGCGAAAAGAATGGGTGGCGGTTCGGTCAATCCTGCTACCGGCGAATTTAATTTTGCGGTTATGGAAGGTTACCTAATCGAAGACGGCAAAATCACTAAACCGGTTCGCGGTGCCACTTTGGTCGGCTCCGGTAAAGATGTTTTGCAACGCATCGATATGATTGCAAACAATTTATCCCATGGCCACGGAATGTGCGGATCTCTCAGCGGTTCGGTTACCACCAATGTCGGTCAACCGACGATTCGCGTATCCCACCTAACCGTCGGCGGCAAAGGAGGCATGTAAAATGAAATATGCGGATATCATTGCCAAGGGGAAAGCTTTAGGCTTAACCGATTTGGAACTTTACGTTCAGACGAATAACGGCATGAACATGCGTTTGTTTGAAGGAAAACTCGATACTTACAATGAAAAATCGTATTTCGGCATTGCCGTGCGCGGTCTGTACGAAGGCAAAATGGGTTTTGCTTATGCGGAAACGCTGGACAACATCGACGAATTGCTCGAAAAGGTTATCCAAAACGCCAAAAACCTATCGATGACCGAAAAAGAATTCATCTATGACGGTTCCGGAACTTACGAAAACGTCAAAGAAGAAGTAGCTGATTTCGGTAAGTATTCCAACCAAGATAAAATCCAAATGCTTCAGAAATTGGAAAAATCCATTCTCGACAGCGACGAACGGATTAAAAAAGTTTCCTATTGCAATTATCAGGAAAATGCGGTGGTAACCCAAATAATCAATTCCAAGGGCGTAAATCTTTCCCGCAATCTTTCCTATTCGTCCGTCTTTGCCGGAGCGGTCGCGGAAGCTAACGGCGAAACTGCCGTCGGTTTTTCCGGGGATATCGGTTATGAATTTGAGAAATTGGAACTCGAACGCATAAGGAAAGAAGTCGTGGAAGACGCAACCGGAACCTTGGGTGCCGGAAGCATCGAAACCGGAACTTATCCGGTAGTATTCCGCCGTTCAGTTGCTACCGAATTGTTGCAGGCTTTCGTCAGTCTTTTCTCAGGCGAATCCGCAAAGAAAAACCTAACGCTTTTAAAAGGCAAAGAAGGTACCAAAGTGTTCGGCGACAACATTACGATTTACGATGACCCGTTTGTCGAAAATGCGATTGTCAAAATCCCGTTTGACGACGAAGGGGTGCCATGCCATACCAAAACTTTGGTGGAAAACGGCGTTTTCAAAATGTTTCTTCATAATTTGGCAACCGCCGATTATTTCCAAACAGCTTCCACCGGCAACGGTTTCAAAAGTTCGGTTGCCTCCAGCGTTCGCGTCGGTCCAACCAATCTTTATTTGCAACCGGGCCAATATACTTTTGACGATTTGCTTAAATCCATGAATTCCGGCATTTTTGTAACCGAAATCAACGGTTTGCATGCCGGGGCAAATCCGATTTCCGGAGCGTTCAATGTTCAGGCCACCGGTTATTATGTCAAGGACGGCAAAATCGAACGTCCGATTACGCTCTTTGTCATTTCCGGCAACTTCATCGAAATGCTCAACGAAGTGGAAATGATTGCGGACGATTTGGAAAAACGTTTTGTTGGAGTAGCTTCCCCGGCCTTTAAAGTTCGGAAACTCAAGATTTCCGGAAAATAACAAATAATTATCAAAAAAAGAAAAGCTAGCGGTTTTTTGGCCGCTAGCTTTCATTATGCTTCGATTCATCAATCAAGGCAATAAACTCGCTTTCGTTTAGGAGTTGAATGCCGTAAACGTTTGTATGTGGTTCGACAAATACTATTTCGTTTTCGTTGATGTATTTTACTTTCTTTTTGGCATCGGGTGTCAAAACCGCGATTTTTTTGGTTTGCTCATCTACCGGGTAATTCATAAACGGAGCAATTCCCGGAAGGTATTTTTTGATCGGTTGGATTTTTCCGGGTGTATTGCCAGCGCCGTACCGAAGTTCCCAGGTTGTTTTGGAATTGATGATAATCTCGGCGTATTTCGGAATGACGATAACTTTGACAAAGTAAACAAAACCGTCTTTTTCGAAGGCGAAATCGTAGGGCTGGTTTCGCGAGTCGGCTTTGGCTAAAGCAACCGGTTTTGTTTTGGCTAACCATGCTTTGATTTTTTTGCCCTTGGTTTGTTTCAAGATTAAAGGCTGGCACAGTTGATAGGTAAGAAAGATTGCACCAAGCGCAAAAAGAATCAGCAGAATTTCCATAAGTCACTCCTAATATAAATTTTCGTTAATAATGTATTTGCGAAGCAATACCCCCAGGGCGGTTGTAAGGATGGTTGACGGTCCCATATAGGATAAATTGTAAACGATAAACGAGAAGAACCATACATGGTCTTGGTATTTTTCCGGCGTGTATTCCGCAAAGAAAAATACTCCCGACAAGCCGTGCATAACCCAGCGCAACAAGCCTACACCGACAAACGCCAGGATAAAACAAACCATATTTTCTTTGTGTTTATGGGCGAGGCCGGATAACCCCAAGGAACCGAAGGCTAACAGGTAATCAAAGATAAAGGTTCCCCAGTGGAAAGAATAACCGTCCAAAATGTAATTGACAATCGCAAAAGTGATTCCTCCGGCGATTCCCCAACCCAAGCCCCGGCGAATGCCGATGACGATTAACGGAAGCATCGTAAACCAAATGCTTCCACCGTAAGGTAAAAAGTTGAGAAAGCCCAAGGATTTTTTAATTAGTTCCAATACCACGGCCATCGCAACCAGGATGGACGTTTCTGACAAAGACAATATTTGTTTTTTCATTTTATTTCCTTTCCCAATAACAGGAAATTGTTGTTCCCTACGCTAGCATTACCTAGATCAGGTTAATGGGTCGTTATAAAAATTATAACCTCTCAGCCATGAAAGCTCCCCGTTATTGTCTGTTTTACCAATGTATTATGCCAAATCTTTGCTTTTTTTTCAAGAAATATGCAAAAAGCAATTGTTTTTAACGTTTTAAATTATCCCGAAAATTTATTGAAATTTAGTCTAAAAAAAGGAATTTTTCAAAAATACAGTAAAAAAGTTGCTTGGATGAAGATAAAGACTTTGTTTTGACCAAAAAATGAACGGGAAAACGCAAAAAAATGCAGTTTAAACTACCGAAAAACCCTAATTTTCCCCACTTGACTTTCCTTTATATTTCCCGTATAATACTATCGCACTCCTTCCTTTTTTTGGCGAACCATGTCAAAAAAAGGAAAATTATATTTTAAAATCTAGAAAGAAGGAAACACCATGGTAAAATCTATTATTAAACGCGATGGTCGAAGACGTAAATTTGACCCCTTAAAAATACAAGCCGCTATTTACAAAGCCCAGCTTGCCTGCGATCAGGATGATCCCGAATCCGTAAGAATCATCACCGAACGTGTCGTTGACGTGATCAATAACCGTTACGAAGGCAAAACCCCGACCGTAGAAGAAGTTCAGGACATTATCGAAAAAGTTTTGATCGAATCCGGCGAGACCGATATTGCCAAGGCTTATATCGTCTATCGGGCGGAACGGACCAAGGTTCGCGAACGGAAAATGAATTTGATGCAAGCTTTGCACGACATCACTTTCAAACCGGCGAAGGATGCGGATGCCAAAAGAGAAAATGCCAATATCAATGCGGATACCGCAATGGGCATGATGCTTAAGTACGGCAGCGAATCCGCTAAACGTTTCTACTTGAACGACCTGATTAAACCTGAATATGCCGCTGCCCATCAAAACGGCGACATTCACATTCATGATTTGGATTTCTATGCTTTAACCATGACCTGCTGCCAAATCGACTTAATCAAATTGTTTGAAGGCGGTTTTTCCACCGGAAACGGTTACTTAAGAGAACCAAACGGCATTCGGAGTTACGCCTCTCTTGCCTGCATCGCCATTCAAGCCAATCAAAACGACCAACACGGGGGTCAAAGCATTCCGAATTTCGATTATGCGATGGCCATCGGTGTTCGTAAAACCTATCGTAAAACCTTAATCAAAAACACCAAAATCGTGCTTTCCCTAAGCCAAGGAAGAGACATCGAAGAACAGGCCGTCAAGGGTTTGCTTGCGGAAGTAGAAAATCAATACGGTACCAAAATGACAATGGGCAACGAATTTTTGCAGGAAAAATTCTATCAGGCCCTTCTTTCCAAGTTTGGCACCTTTAACGGCCACGCTTACGAACAAGTTTTGAAAACAACCTTGGCGGAAACCAGGGATGCCACTTATCAAGCCATGGAAGCCCTTATACATAATTTGAATACGATGCATTCACGCGCCGGAGCTCAAGTTCCGTTCAGTTCCCTTAACTACGGGACCGACACTTCCCCGGAAGGCCGGATGGTCATGGACTGTTTGTTGGATGCCACCATCCGCGGTTTGGGTAACGGCGAAACGCCGATTTTCCCGATTCAAATTTTTAAAGTCAAAGAAGGCATCAATTACAATCCGGAAGACATCAATTACGACTTATTCAAGAAAGCGCTCCTTTGCTCGTCCAAACGGCTCTTCCCGAACTTTTCCTTTTTGGATGCCCCATACAATCTGCAATACTATCGTCCCGGCGATTATCATACCGAAGTAACTTACATGGGCTGCCGGACCAGAGTAATCGGCAACGTCTATGACCCTTCCAAACAAATCGTTACCGGTCGGGGCAATTTGAGTTTCACTTCAATCAATTTGCCGCGGCTTGCTTTAAAAGCAAAAAACATCGACGATTTTTATCAAGGCTTGAACAAAATGATGGATTTGGTTTTTGCCCAGCTTCTTGAACGCTTTGACATTCAATCCCATAAAAAAGTTTTCAATTTCCCGTTCCTGATGGGTCAAGGCATCTGGCTCGATTCCGACAAACTGAAACCGGATGACGAAGTAGGCGAAGTCATCAAACACGGTACCTTAACCGTGGGCTTTATCGGTCTGGCCGAAGCGCTCAAAGCTTTAATCGGCAAACACCACGGAGAATGCGAAGAAGCGCAAAAACTCGGCTTGGAAATTGTATCCTATATGCGCGAACGCTGCGACCAAATGTCCAAAAAGCATAAACTCAACTTTACCTTAATCGCCACGCCTGCCGAAGGTTTGGCCGGCCGGTTTGTCAAGATGGACAAAGAAATTTTCGGCCTAATTCCGGGAATTACCGAACACGAATACTACACCAATTCGTTCCATGTTCCGGTCGACTATCCAATCAGTATTTACGATAAAATCCGGATTGAAGCCCCGTATCATGCTTTGACGAATGCCGGACACATTTCCTATGTCGAAGTTGACGGCGACATTGCGAAGAACATCGATGCTTTCGAACAAATCATTCGGACCATGAAAGACGCTGGTATCGGTTACGGTTCGATCAACCATCCGGTTGATCGGGATCCGGTTTGCGGATACAACGGAATTATCGACAACGTTTGTCCGAACTGTGGCCGCGAAGAAGGCGACATCAAATTCGAACGGATCCGCCGCATCACCGGTTATCTGGTGGGAACGCTTGACCGCTTCAACGATGCCAAACGCGACGAAGTCAACCATCGCGTCAAACATACTTTTACGCAATATGAAAATTAGGATTGCAGGAGTAATCAAAGAATCGATTGTCGACGGTCCGGGCATTCGCTTTGTCATCTTTACCCAAGGTTGTCCGTTTAACTGTCCCGGCTGCCATAATCCCCAAACCCATGATTTCGAAGGCGGAAAACTCGTCGATACCGAAACGGTAATTGCCGATATCAAAAGTCAAAAAATGTCCAAGGGTTTAACGATCAGCGGCGGTGAACCGTTAATGCAGGCGGAAGCCTGTCTGGAAATCGTAAAGAGCGTAAAACCGTTTCTTAAGGATATCATCGTTTATACGGGTTTTACCTGGGAAGCCCTTATGGAAAGACTTCCGGATAATCCCGCCTTAAAGGAACTTTTGACCCAAATCAACTACCTGATTGACGGACCTTACCGCGAAAACGAACGGGATTTATCTTTAAAATTCCGAGGCAGCCGAAATCAAAGAATCATCGATGTGGCCCCATCGTTAAAAGTTGGACAAATTGTTTTGAAAGAATTCAGTTAACGATAAATCAGATTCCCTGAAACCAATTCAGGGAATCTTTTTTTTAGGGTCTTGACACAAAGAAAAACACTTTTTCATACATTAGGTTGAGGGGAAAAACAATGTTTATTTTGATTGGGGAAGAAAACGAGAAAATGATTAATTTCAAGAAAAGCTTAACCGATTCGGCGGTTTTGCTCAACATGCCGTGCGAACTGGCGAATATTCCCAAAGACGCCACGATAATGATTCCGTTCAGCCGGGTTTTGGATAACGGCGTAATCGAGGGAACCAAATTTTTCATCGAAGAGATTTTGTTGGCACCGAAGGTTAAAAGAATCGTCTTTGGAAATAAGCATAATCAAGCGATGCTTAAAAAATTATGTTCGGCTTTCCATGTCGATTGCCAGTTTAAATAAGAAGTGGGGAAAATCAAATGCAAAAGGAAATGAAAATTATCACCGCTTTGGTTACGCCGTTTAATCCGGATTTATCCATCAATTACCATATGGTGGACCAATTAATCGAAAGACAGATTGCGGAAGGGGCCGACGGGATTGTTATCGGCGGAACCACCGGGGAAGCGCATTTACTTGATAAACAGGAAATGTATGAACTGTATCATTACGTTGTGAAGTATGCCAAAAGGATTCCGATTTATTTGGGAGTGGGAAGCGCTTCGACCAACGAAACGCTAAAACTAATTAAAAGATTCAATCATTTGGATGTTGCGGGGTTTCTGGTCGTGGTTCCTTATTATGTCCTCCCCCCGCAAAAAGGCCTTATCAAACATTTTCAACTGCTGAGCGAAGCAAGCGAAAAGCCTTTAATTCTTTATCATATTCCAAAACGGACCGGAATTACCTTAACCTTAGACAGTTTGGCGAAATTGAAAAGCTGTTCCCGAATAACGATGATCAAAGAAGCCTGTCTGGATAAAAAGCGGTTGTCAAAATTAAAAAAACTTTTGCCCTGGGAAATTATGCTTGGGGATGACAGTTTGTTCTTATGGGGAATCAGAAACCGTATAGACGGAATTATCAGCGTCATCAGCAACTCCCACCTTTCCCTCATGAAACAATGTCTGAGAAACCGGAAGCAATGGAAGGAATACCGCTTGGCTTTGGCGCTTTTGAAAGGCTATCCCAATCCGGTCGGAATCAAAGTTTTGCTTAAAAAAATGGGCTTTTCGGTGGGCAATGTCAGGTTGCCTTTATGCGAATAAACTGTCGGAATTTGTCTAATAAACAGTAAATTTGGCAAAGTAAAGCTATTTACTTATGTAAATTTACTGTTTTTTCTTTGCATTTGGGGTATAATTATTGTTAGTAAAGCGAGGGATATTATGAAAGATGTATTAGATATTTTGATAGCAGTTTTGATTTTAGGATTGGTTGTCTACATGGTATATACGGAACGCGAAAAGAAAGTCCAAACGGACCTTTTCATTGATACCGCACTCGCCGTAATAGTTGTCGGTGTGGCCATTATTAACCTTATTGCCACCAATTTCAGTTTTTCCTCGGTAATTACTTACCTTTACTTGATTATCATTCTTTTTGAAGCCTACAATATTTACCTCTTTGTCAAACGCCATCGAACCAAAGCCGGCAAAATAAGCAAAGAAATTCAGCCAAAGGAAACAACCGATGAATCGCACGATGAATAAAGAACAAATTCTCAACCGCCAAAAACACATCCGCAATTTTTCGATTATCGCTCATATTGACCACGGCAAATCGACTTTGGCCGATCGGATCCTGGAATATACCGGGGCTTTGGAGTTCCGCGAAATGAAAGACCAAATTCTCGACAATATGGATTTGGAACGGGAACGGGGCATTACGATTAAGCTGAATGCGGTGGAATTGGTCTACCGGGCGGATAATCAGGAAGAATATATTTTGCATTTGATTGACACCCCCGGGCATGTCGACTTTACTTATGAAGTTTCAAGGAGTCTTGCCGCCTGCGAAGGCGCCGTTCTGGTTGTCGATGCGGCACAGGGAATCGAAGCCCAAACCTTGGCCAATGTATATTTGGCGCTCGACCATAATTTGGAAATCATCCCTTTAATCAATAAAATCGATTTGCCTTCGGCCAACCCCGAGCAGGTAAAACATGATATCGAAGAAGAAATCGGACTCGATGCGAGCGAAGCCATTCTGGCTTCCGCAAAAGAAGGTATCGGCATCAGGGAACTTTTGGAAGCAATCGTCCATAAAATTCCTTCTCCCAAAGGCAATCCGTTAGGACCCGTCAAAGCTTTAATCTTTGACTCCTATTACGATTCCTACCGGGGCGTCATCCCATCGATCCGCGTCTTTGAAGGAACAATCAAAAAGGGTGACCATATTAAAATGATGGCCACCAATGGGGTCTACGAAGTGACCGAAGTGGGCGTACGCACTCCGAAAGAAAAAAAGACCGATTTTTTGACGGCCGGTGATGTCGGCTATTTGGTAGCCGGTATCAAAGAAGTTTCCCACGTCCATGTCGGGGATACGATTACGGTTATCGAAAACGAAGCCGCGGAACCCCTTCCGGGATACCGGAAACTCAATTCCATGGTATTCTGCGGCATTTATCCGGTCGAATCCAACCGCTATATGGAATTAAAAGACGCGCTGGAAAAACTGCATCTAAATGATGCGGCGCTGAGCTATGAACCGGAAACTTCCCAAGCCTTGGGACACGGATTCCGGTGCGGATTCTTGGGACTGCTTCATATGGATGTCATCCAGGAACGGATCGAACGCGAATTCAAAATTGAAATTATCGCGACCGCTCCAAGCGTTGTTTACCACGTGCATTTGACCAACGGCGAAATGGTTCCGGTCGATAATCCGAGTCTGCTTCCCGAAGCCGTTCGAATCAAACACATCGAAGAACCGTACATCAAAGCGACCATTATGGTTCCGGCCGGTTACATCGGTCCGGTAATGGAACTTTGCCANNGGCAAGCGGGGAACTTTTTTGGACATGCATTACATCGACGAAAAACGGGTCATGATGCATTACGATTTGCCGCTTGCGGAAGTCGTTTATGATTTCTTCGATAAATTGAAGTCGATGACTCGCGGCTATGCTTCGCTCGATTATGTGTTAAGTTCGTATAAACCGAGCGATTTGGTCAAAATGGATATTTTGCTTAACGGCGAAAAGGTCGATGCTTTGACCGTTATCACCCATCGGGATTTTGCTTACCAAAGAGGCAGAGCCTTGGTTGAAAAACTGAGACGGTTAATTCCGCGCCAAATGTTTGAAATCCCGGTTCAGGCCGCCATCGGCGGAAAAGTAATCGCCCGAGAAAATATTGCGGCGCTCAGAAAAGATGTACTAGCGAAATGCTACGGCGGGGATATCACCCGGAAGAAAAAATTACTGGAAAAACAAAAGGAAGGAAAGAAACGCATGAAACAGGTTGGTTCGGTCGAAATTCCGCAATCCGCGTTTCTGGCTATTCTGCAGCTTGATGACTGATTTGGGAATTTATCTTCATTTGCCCTTTTGTCGGTCGATTTGCTCGTACTGCGATTTTTATAAAATGCGGGCAAAAACGCCGAGAATTCGCCAGTATATCGATTATATAATAAAAGAAATCGATCTACACGTCGAAACGTTCCGAAACGCCCAAGCGAATTTTCAACCCAAAACTTTATACATCGGAGGGGGTACCCCCTCATTTATTCCCTTGGATGATTTGGAACGTTTATTGAAGCGGCTGGGTCAATGGTTAAACCTGGCCGATTTACAGGAATTTACGATCGAAGCCAATCCCGAAGACTTAAATTTAAGTTTTCTGACCTTAATCAAAAAATACCATGTTTCCCGTTTAAGCATCGGCATCCAAAGCTTTAATCCTTTAGCCCATCGGGTCTTAAACAGGGTCAGCGATTATCACGATGTTCAAAAGAAAGTTGCTTTATTGAAACAGCTCGGGATAACCAATTACAATCTAGATTTAATGTTCGGGATTCCCGACATGAATCACGACCTTGTCAAACAAGATTTGGAATTGTTTTTATCGCTGGAGCCGACCCACCTTTCCTGTTATTCTTTAATCTTGGAAGAACGGACTCTTTTGTTTAATCAATATCTAAAGGGCGAGTTTAAACCTTTGGAGGAAGATGAAGAAGCAGCCATCTACCAATTAATTAAGGACACTTTGACAAGGAACGGTTTTAACCACTACGAGACAAGCAACTTTGCCCGTCCGGGTTATGAATCGCTTCATAATCTCATATATTGGAATAACGAAAGATATTTAGGCATCGGGGCCGGAAGCAGTTCCTATTTAGGAAACACCCGTCTAAAAACCGTAAGCAATTTGGATCGGTATTTTTCTTTGCTTGACCAAGGCCGAATCGGCCGGGAGGAAGAAATTCAGCTGTCCAAACAAGACCAGATGGAAGAAGAAGTCATGTTGGGGTTAAGGAAAACCCAAGGGATTTCGTTAGAGAGATTTTATGCCAAATTCGGTGAAGATTTCTTTTCGGTTTTTCCTATGGCTAAAAAATTAATCGACCAGCAATACTTGCAACGGGAAAACAATTATCTGCGGCTTAACCCCAAGTATCATTTTACGGCCGACTATGTCTTGCGTAAACTAATCTAAAGGTGGTATGGTGATTGTTCCGACGGGTCAGCCTTTCCGTAAATCGCAAACTCTTACTGTCGCTTGTGGTCTTCCTTTTGGGAGGAATCTTAAGCGGGTTTTTGGCAACCTCGGAATACCGAACCATTCCTCTTTCGATTAAGACCGTTGAGGTACCCCGTTTAAAAATTTTTTTTCTGACTTTTAGTCAACAATATTGGTTAATTGCGGCGCTATGGTTTATGGGTTTAATCCCTTTGGGCTTTTTGGCCAGCTATGCTTTACTTTTCGGCAAAGGCTTCATGTTCGGAGTAACGATCGGCTTTATAATCAAAGCTGAGGCCTTATTTGGGGCTTATTCCTGCTTTAAACTGCTGGTTTGGCAATTAATCATTCTGCTACCGTTAACGCTTTATATCGCTTATTTTTCGGTTTTAGTCAGTTTTTTCCGCTTGAAAGTTACCCAAGAAAAAGCCGAAATCAATTTGCCAAGTTATCTGAATCGGTTATTGTTTGCCAGTATCGTAATCGTTATTTACAGTATCATCATGGCTTTATCCACCAAGCAAATTATCACTTCTTAAGAAAGGAGGGTTTTTCCTGTGACCGAATATTATCAGAATCTCTTGCGGGAATGGCGCTATTATCTGCAAAGCGAAAAAATGATGAGCCCCAACACGACCGATTCCTATATCAGCGATGTTACCTTTTATTTGGATTTCTTAAGCAAGAAGATGATCGACGATGTCAATTTGATCAAAGCCGACGATATCACGCTGTTCATCGGCCGGCTCAAGAAAAACGGCTATACATCGAGTTCCATCAGCCGCTATCTTTCCAGCATCAAATCTTTTCATAAATTTTTGCATTTGGAACGGCTGGTGCAAACCAATGTGGCATCTTTGGTGGCCTGCCCCAAAGTCGACAAAAAATTGCCGGTTGTGTTATCGATTGAAGAAGTGACGGCCCTTTTGGACCATTTGGGAAAGGACAGCATTTACCAGGAACGCAACATTGCGATGATGGAATTGCTTTATGCCACGGGCCTTCGGGTTTCCGAACTTCTTACCCTTAAGTTAAGCAATCTGCATCTTACCAGCAAAATCATCAAAATCATGGGCAAGGGGTCTAAAGAACGGATAGTTCCGGTTAACGATTATGCCATCAAACTGTTGCGTGATTATATCGTCAATACCCGGCCGAAACTGATTAAAAGCGCCAAAGACCCCGGCTATTTATTTTTGAACAACCGCGGACAAGCTATGACCAGGCAAGGCTTTTTTAAAATCCTGCGCACGGCTTGCCAGGAAGCAGGTATCACCAAAGAAGTCTCGCCCCATACCCTTCGCCATTCCTTTGCGACCCATTTGTTGGAAGCGGGAACGGATTTGCGTTTGATTCAGGAACTGCTGGGACACGAAGATATTGCGACGACGCAGATTTATACTCATCTGAATATGAAAAAAATCAAAGAAATTTATCAGGAAGCTCATCCGCGTGAAAGGAGTAAAAATGAATAATTATCAATATCGGAGGATTTTTGTGATTGTTGCGGATTCGTTGGGCGTCGGCGAACTGCCGGATGCCGGTAAGTACGGCGATACCGGTGCCAACACTTTGGGACATATTGCCCAATACGCAACATCGTTTAAGATTCCTGTTTTGGAATCGCTCGGCATCGGTCACATTTGTCCGAGCGACCGTATCAAAAAAGTGGCTTCACCCAAAGCCACGGTTACGAAATTGCAGGAAGTAAGTGTCGGAAAAGACACTTTAACCGGCCATTTCGAACTCATGGGTTTGGAAGTGCTGACCCCGTTTCCGTCGTTTACCGAAACCGGTTTTCCTCAGGAGTTGATCGATAAGATTGCCGCTTTCAGCAAGCGTCCCGTCATCGGCAACATCAACGCAAGCGGCACCGAAATTATCAAAGAACTCGGAGAAGAACAAATGCGCACCGGGGCACTGATCGTCTACACTTCCGCGGATTCGGTTTTGCAAATTGCGGCGCACGAAGAAGTGATTCCGCTTCCGGAACTGTATTCGATTTGCGCTTATGCCCGAAAAATAACGATGGAAAATCCGGAATGGATGGTCGGACGGATTATTGCCCGTCCTTATGTCGGAACCAATGCTTCCAACTTTACGAGAACCGCCAACCGGCATGATTATGCAATCAAACCGTTTGGCAAAACCCCTATGGACTATTTGAAAGCAGCCGGTTTCGATGTCATCGCCATCGGAAAAATCAACGATATTTTCGACGGCGAAGGCATTACGGAATTTTACCGGACCAAAAGCAATCACCATGGCATGGAAACCACGATTTCGATGTTGGACAAAGATTTCACCGGTTTATGCTTTACCAATCTGGTCGATTTCGATGCTTTATACGGACATCGACGTGATGTGGACGGTTATGCCCGGGCGATTGAAGAATTTGACGCCCAACTCGGAGAATTCATCGCCAAAATGGGGGACGACTGTTTGTTGATGGTGGTTGCGGATCACGGAAACGATCCAATCCACCACGGTACCGACCATACGCGCGAATACGTGCCGCTTCTCATCTATGCCAACAACTGGAAACCGGAAGTGTTGCCGACCCAAATGAGTTTAGCATGCGTCGGCCAAACGATTGCGGATAACTTTAAGATTCAACGGCCTACCATCGGTACCAGCCTTTTAAAATAATGGAAAAGGAAAGAAGAAGAGGTACCATTGCGATGCGTATGCGATTGAGTTTGAAATATGACGATCAAACCAATTTGGCCGTTTATCACTGGTATCAACCGGAAACCAAACCGCAAGCCGTCATTCATTTGTCTCACGGGATGGCGGAACATATTTTGCGATACGACGACTTCGCTGCTTTTTTGGCCGACAATGGGTTTTATGTCATCGGACACGACCATGTGGCTCACGGGGAAAGCGTTTCTGACCCAAGCGAAATCGGGATTATCAAAGATGCCGACTTTATGCAAACCATCATCAACGGAATGAAACTCGTTTATGACGAATCGCTCGAAATCTTTCCCGAATTGCCGCGTTTTCTATTCTCTCACAGCATGGGTGCGATGGCAGCCGAAAGGTATTGCGAGCTGTTTCCGAACGATTTCAAAAAAGTGGTTTTATCCGGTGCCGATATCGGTTCCTTAAAATACGGGTTTTTGAAAAGTTTAACCAAATTCATGATGTGGTTTAAACAACCGACCAGTACCTCGCAAATGCTCCACCGCTTAACTTTGGGAGCTTTTGACCAAAAGTTTCGAAACGAGTATCCGCGCCACGGATGGTTATCGACCGATAAAACGGTGGTAATCGCTTATGACTGCAATCCTTTTTGCGGAATTCAATTTCCCATCAATTATTTTAACTCTTTAGCCAGAATGTTATTGAAGGCCAACAGTAAAAAGGAATTAAAAAACATTTCGAAAAAAACTGAGTTCCTGCTAATCAGCGGCGATCAAGACCCTGTTACCAACAAAGCCAAAGCTGTCCAAAAGCGTTTGAAACGCTATCGCAAGTTTAAAATCGATACGACGACCATCATTTATCCGAAAGCCCGTCATGAATGTTTAAACGAAGAGGTTTCGATCAAAAACCAAGTTTACCAAGACCTCTTGGCATTTTTCCAAAACTAGATTAACCTGATTAAGACACCACGTTTGTGGTGTTTTTAATTTACTTAAACCAAAAATGAGGGGTTTTTTGACTTTTTACTATTAAATGGTTTATTAGACGACAAAGTCGAAAAAACGCGAAATTTGGCTGATTTTGGGCATTGTCGATAAAAATAGAACAAATTAGTTATTTGTTTTTTCTTAAAAACAGATTCGAAAAAAAGGGACTAATAACCCTAGAAATAAGCAAAAAAAACCCTATTTTACAACCCTTCTGTGCGCGTTCGAAATAAAATTAGCTTAGTAATTACCCATTCGAACTCTTACAGAGGGGTTTAGAAATAAGGTGGTAAGGGGTCTGACTAAACCAATTTTCCGCCCCTCGTGTTTCGGATTTATATTTTCGATATTTGGCGGTAATTATGTTTAAGTTTCTCCACTATTTCTTTTTTTTTCGAAAAACAAAAAAACCAAATTAAACCGAACGAAAGGTGGTTTTGACTCAAAGGGTTTAAATAAAAGTATTCAATGAATAGAGGGAAGAACTAATGAAAAAAGAAAGTTGTTTTTAGAGACCTATTGATCTCAAAAACCTGGTTGGGTAATTATGAAGGATTTCAATTTCGAGTGTTCCAGGAAGGGAAACAGAACTTGGGATTAAAGGGATAAAGTCGATCAAAGGTTTACTTGACAATAGGATATCAAACAAATTATTTAAAACAGTCTCCGTTCGCTGTCTTAAATAGCTGCTTAAGAAAAAACGAATTTGTAATTACCCGCCAAATCGATTTTCGAACGCTCTCAGGAGGTTATTTTAACCTGCGGAAAAGAACAGTTGAAAACAATGTTGATAAAGTGTTAATAAATATTCGATTTTTCCCCAATTGGCCATTTGAAGCAAAGGATTGTAATGATTTCAACACAATAATCCGTATTTATCATAGTTATTAACAATCGTTAAAAAAGTCGATTTTATCGGCTTATTACCTTTATAATTTAATAGTTAACATAATATATATTATAGGAAGTTAAATATATATAGCGATAAACCCGAATCAAGAAGTTAAACATATTCTTTTTCCCCGGATAAGGTAGTTTGGTGCAGGATTTTGCCTAATCGTGTCGAAAAAACTAGTTCATTTTTCGGAAGCTGACTATGTTTATTTTGTGTTCTTATGTCGAATATTTGGAGGGTGTAAACCCAAAAATACCCATTTTCCCCGTTTAAGTAATAAAACCTTATAAGATTTCATTTTGGTTATTAAAGTGCAAAATTGGGGCGGTTTTGGGGTTTATATTTCAAAATAAGGTT
>DCTZ01000006.1:0-1890 GCA_002329485.1 Caryophanales bacterium UBA1427
GAAGTAAAAGTTAAAGGTGTCGTAACATCGCTAATCGGCAACAATGCCTTTATCCAAGACGAAACCGGAGGTATTTATCTATACCTTGCATCAGACGGTTCATATGCTGATCAACTTGTTATCGGAAACGAAGTCGGTGTTATCGGTATAAAAGATGTTTATAACGGTTTACATCAAGTCAAAACCGTAACTCATGTTGAAGTAATCGGAACTAAACCTGTACCAACACCAACTGAATTTACTTCACTTGCAGGAATCATTGACAAGGAAGGTCAACTTGTAACTGTCAGAAATGTAACAATCAAATCTATTCCTTCGAACATGTCGGGTTCCTTCAATGTCGAAATCACCGACGGAACCAATGACATTCAAGTTCGGGTTGATAAAAACATTGCAGCATTCAACGAAGTCAAAGAATTCTTCGAAACATTGGTAGCGGGACAACCGATTGAATTTGTCGCTGTTCCGGTTGGCAGATATAATGCCACACCGCAATTGATGGTAAGCTCGGTCAGCCAAATGGTGGTTGAAGAAATGTCAGATGCCGAAAAATTGGCTGCTGACGTAGATGCACAGCCTACAAATTTAGGCACAAAAACCGATGTGTTCACATTGCCGACTCAAGGCGCACAAGGTTCTACCATTACTTGGACAGTTAAATCAGGCACAGCGGTCGTAATCGTTGACAATGTTGTTACTGAAGTAATTCGTCCGGCAGCAGATGGCGAAGATGCAGTGGTTGTATTAGAAGCAACATTTACTCTTGGTGAAGAAGAACCTGTTACAGTTGAAGTAACCGTAACAATTGCTAAAGAAGCTGAAGCTGGCGAATTGGTACTGGCATATGAATTTGACTTTGAACCACCTCACAGCAAATCATACGACGATGCAACTCCGGAATACACCAACAAAGTCGATAATTCCAAAGTAGTATTTAATTTGCATAGAGTTTCTGCACAAACAACAGGCAAAGTTCCTGGCGCTACAAACGCTTTGATTTTCTCGGGAAAAATTAACGATTCCGACGGTAAAGCGTGGGCAGTAGTTACTCTAGGCACAGAACCAATCAAGAAGTTAGAATTTGATTGCTACTATTGGAACGATGATGCGAAAAACCTCGTTGACAAATTTGAACTTCAAGTAAAAGTCGACGGCGAATGGGTCACTGTTTTAGATCTTTTAGATGAAATTGACGGCCCACTCGGAATTTACCAAGTAGTTGTTGAAGACTTGAATGCAACAGAATTCAGATTCTATTCTGAAGGTCATGCATCAGACAACAACAATGCCCGTGTAATTCTAGACAACCTAAAAGCATACAAGTAATCAAATATAAACAGATTAAAAAGAGCGGATGGAAACATTCGCTCTTTTAATTTATTGTAAAATTTTTGAAAGAAATCAAAAAGTATGATATAATGCTTTATTAAGGTGGTACGCGAGAATGTATAAACAAATATTAGCCAAAATCCAAGAATTTGATACGATTATTATTCACACTCATCAAAAACCCGACGGAGATGCTATTGGGGCTCAGCTTGGTTTAAAGTACGCGCTGCAGGCCAATTTTCCCAAAAAAGCCATATATGCCGTGGGGGAACAAAACGAGAGGTTTGGATATTTGGGAAGTATCGATACGATTAGTGACGACGCATATAAAGATGCGTTGGTTATCGTTGTCGATTCTGGCGCCAAACATTTAATCAGCGACGAACGGTATGCTTCGGGCAGTTTTGTTATCAAGATTGATCATCATATTCCGCAGGGAGAATACGGCAATCTTGCGTTTGTCAATCAGAATTTTGAAAGTGCCTCGGGCATTATTGCCCATTTTATCAAAACAACCAATCTCGCCTTGACCAAGAGTGCCGCGGAAGCTCTCTTTACCGG
>DCTZ01000006.1:1930-12799 GCA_002329485.1 Caryophanales bacterium UBA1427
TTGACTTGGATAAAATATATGATAATATATATTTGGAAGATTTGGATATGATAAAACTACGCGCACGACTGACTTTAAAGTTTAAAACCCTTGATAACGGTATTGCTTATTTGGTGAACACTTATGAGGATGTTGTTTCCTATAATTCCAATCCGTTCAATATTTCGAGGGGTATGGTAAATATTATGGCGGGAATCAGCCAAATATATATATGGGCCAATTTTACCGAATGCGAAGACGGCAAAGTGCTGGTGGAAATCAGATCGCGCGGCCCGAACATCAATCAGGTGGCAACCAAATACGGAGGCGGAGGGCATCTGCTGGCAAGCGGTGCCACAATCGAAAGCTTGGATTTGGTTGACGATGTCTTAAGAGATTTAGCAAAAGCAATGGAGGAATACAATGAACAAAATCGCAATATATAACAAAATACTGGTAAAAATCAAACAATACGATACAATCATTATTCATCGGCACATTCGCCCGGACGGCGATTGCATCGGCTCCCAAATGGGCCTGAAAGAATTATTGAAAGCGAGTTTTCCCCAAAAAAGGATTTTAACCGTAGGAGACGATATTCCCAACTATCTTTCGCATTTGGGACAAAACGACGAAATTAAGGACGAAGATTATCAAAACGCTTTGGCTATGGTAATCGATACCGCTACCGAAGACAGAATTTGCGACCATCGCTATAAACTGGCTTCTTACAGTATCAAAATCGACCATCACGACGATTCGTTTGATTTTGCGGATATGAATTTCATCGATCCGACGGTACCGGCCACCGGAGCTTTAATGGTCGAATTCTATTTGGCCAACAAAGACCAGTTGGTTCTGAATAAGGCAGCTGCCGAAGCGTTTTATACCGCTATCGTTTCCGATACCGGAAGATTCCAATACCGGGGCGTGAACGGAGATGTTTTACGGGCGGCCGCGGTTTTGGTTGATACGGGTATTGACATCGAAGAAATTTACAGTAAACTATATTTGAAGGAATTCGCTGTTTTTGTGCTTCAAAGTTTCGTTTACAAAAAAATGAAACAAACGCCGAACGGTGTGGTATATATCCATTTCACCCAAAAGATTATGGAAAAATTCGGCGTTAGCATCGAAGACGCATCGGGCTTGGTCAATGTTTTGTCGCAAATCAAAGGTGCTTTGATTTGGGTGGCATTTATTGATTATCCCGACGGCTCGACCAGGGTCCGTCTCAGATCGCGTTTTGTGGCCATCAACGATATCGCAACCGGATATCGCGGCGGCGGCCATTTGATGGCGGCGGGAGCGACCATCTACAGTCTCAAAGAAAAGAAAAAATTATTGGAAGAATTGGACTTGCGTCTGAAAGAATATAAATTGGCTAATCCGGAGAAACAATAATGAAAGTATTAATCGTCAACGATGATGGAATTAAAGCCCCTGGGTTGAAAACACTCGTCGAACATTTACTCCCATTCGGTTATGAGTTGCTGATTCTTGCTCCGACAACCGAAAAGTCCGCCGCTAGCCACGCATTGACCGTAAGAGGCGGCATGAAACTGACAAAATATCCCGATATGTTTGAAGGGGTTCCGACGTATTCGCTGGAAGGAACACCTGCCGACTGCGTGAAATTTGCCAAGCACCAGTTATCGTTTCCTTTCGATATCGTGGTATCCGGCATCAACAACGGCCTCAACATGGGTCACGACATCCTTTATTCAGGAACCGTGGCCGGCGCAAGCGAAGGAGCACTTTTGGGTGGAAAAGGAATCGCCTTTTCCTGCGAAATCGGGGATCTGACGGGTTTCCTAAAATGTTTTGGCGAATTGTGGCCGAAACTGCTTGAGAGCAGTTTGTTCAGGAATGCGGACGTTTTGAATATCAATATTCCGAAAAATTTCAAAGGAATCAGAATTACGAGACAGGGTTACAATCCGTTTCGGACCAAGTTTGTTTTGGAAGAGGAATATTTCTATGCCCGGGGTTCGGCCAACAATTATCTCGATATCAACGAAGCTGATACGGACATCAAAAGTTTTCACGAAGGTTTTATTTCGATAACTCCGCTTACGGTCGATCGGACGGACCTCAAATTTTTTGCCAAGTATCGGGACCTCGAATGGTGATTTAATTCTAATTGATTTTCCCCTTTCATATAATGAAGGGGTGAAGATATATATGTTAAAGTTTTTGAAATGGCTAATCAAATCACTGATCTTTAGTATTGTAACGATTTTTGTGTTTAATTTTATCGGCGTATATATTAACGCCAATATTCCCGTGAATATTTGGACAATCCTGATTATAGGCGTTCTCAGAATTCCGGGATTGGTGATGATTTTAATATATAATATGTTATAGGAGGAGTTCGCTAAATGAAAGTCCAAGTCGACTTTTCGTTAATGGCTACGGATGGTACCTCAATCAGATTCCTGACCGACGGTGAATTGACTGTTGAGGATAATATCAGAAGGCTGAAGTTTATCGAACAGACCGATGCCAAATTGCTGACGGCCATTGACATCTATACCAATAAAGTGAAGATTCTTCGGACAGGCCTTATAATGATGGACATGGAATTGAATCCTCAGCACGAAACTACGCTTAAAATGAACACCAAAGAAAAATTTGAAATGTCCATGCGCTGCATTACGGACCATCTGGTTATCGACGATGATTATTTCGAAGCGATTTATCAAACCGAAATGGATAAGGAACAGGGAGTATATCATCAGCTGAAAGTAACCTTTAAACAAGACAATACTAATTGATTGCAAAAAAAGTGTTTTTTGTGGTAAAATAGTAGGAACGCTATGAAAGGAAGATTTTAAATGGCGAATAAAGATAGTTCATTATTAGAGATAGCAATCGAATTGCTTCATAAAAAGAAAAAACCTCAAAACATCAAGGAAATCGTCAAAGAAGTAATGTCGATTAAAGGTTTGAAACAGTCGCAATCCCAAGACATTGCAACCCAATTTCTTTTGGATTTTATGTCCTCGGGTTTCTTTGTGTATTGCGGAGACGATACTTGGGACTTGAAAGAACGTCAACCTACTTCGGTTTTGGACAGAGAGGTTGCGGATTTCCCTGACTTTGAAGAAGACGAAGAATTCAAAGAAACAGAATTGGAAGATCTGGAAGCCGAATTCGATTTGACCGACAGCGAAGAGCTCGAGGACGAAGACGACGAAGACGAAGAACAGGAAGTCGACGAATTGGAAGAAGAATTCGAAGAATTGATTGGCGACGAAGATACCATCGAGGAAGACGAATACGACGACGACGAGGACGACGACGACTCGACGTTCGACAAAACGCGCAAAAAAGGCAAAACAGTTTATGTAGACGACGATGACGATGACGAATTGCTCGACGATGTGGACGAAGATTTGGAAGACGAAGAATAAAATAATTAATATTTAATTAATCGAAAAACACCCGCAGAAAGTATTTTGGCCTTCTGTTAGGTGTTTTTTTGTTATCTTATATATCTGATTGGATAATCTCAAATTGCATGGTATAATATACACAAGGAAAGCGGTAAAAGTAAGGAATTTTAAACTTTGTCGCATAACAAGTGTAAAAGTCATGTTGGCGTTAAAAGAGTGAAAAATTTAAAAACCAGGGGAAGGTCGTTATGAGCATCAAAGAAACAGAATATCTGATTAAAAAATACGATTTGAAAATCAAAAAGCAATACGGTCAGAATTTCCTGGTCGACGATAATATTGTGAAAAAGATTGCGGAAACGATTGAAGCGGAACCGAAAGCGACCGTTATCGAAATCGGACCGGGACTGGGGGCCCTAACCAAAATTTTAAGCCAGAGATTCGATAAAGTGCTGTGTTACGAAATCGATTCCCAAATGGTCGATATTTTGAATCGGGAACTGAAGTCCGATAATATATATATTTTCAATCGGGATTTTCTGAAAAGCAACCTCGGTGAAGACATTAAGCAATACGCCCCGAACGACCGGGCGGTTGTGATTGCCAATTTACCTTATTATATAACTACCCCGATTTTAACGAAAATTTTGGAGGAAGCTCCTTTTATAACCGAAATAGCCGTAATGATGCAAAAGGAGGTTGCGGATCGGATTTGCGGAAAACCTTCCACGAAAGATTACAACAGTTTGAGCGTCCTGATTCAATACCTGACGGTTCCCAAAAAACTGTTCAATATTTCCCCGAAATCCTTTATTCCCGCTCCCGATGTGGAAAGCAGCGTTGTTCTGATTAAACGAAAAGAAACACTGTTTCCCGAAGTTCTCGACATGGATTATTTTTACCGATTCAACCGAGCCATTTTCCAACAAAGAAGAAAAACAATTGTCAACAATCTGGCCTCCTTTATGGGTTATGCCAAAGAAACGGTCGCGGGATTGCTGAAAGAAGAAGGTATATCCGAAAACGTCCGGGCGGAAAGCCTTGCGGTCGAACAGATTGTAAAACTTGCCAACCGGTTTTACCGGCACGATAATTTATAACAAAAAGCCTCGCAAGTCATATTATAATATGGGTGATTGTTCGATGTTTCGGATTGACGATTTGGTGGTATTAAACAAGGATGAAAAGAAACATATCTATCGCATCACCCAAATCGAACAATCCAGCGGGGACAATATCTATCTTTTGGTCGGATATTCTTACCGAACCATTGTCAAAGTTCTTCCTTCCGATATCAGGCTTGCAACAAGCGAAGAAATCCGAAAGGAAGATATGCTCAACGAAAAAAAACTGGAAAGAATCAAAAGGATTCGGAGCACTCGGGACAAAAGAACCGTTTTGTTCGGGAGGATTCTCCATATCGACGGGGACACGAAGTTTTTGGAAAGCTGTCTGAAATTGTACAAAGAAATGAATGTGTTCGCCCAGGGAATACATTTAACCGAACGGAGCGTCAAAGAAAAAATAGTCCAATACATTACCGAGGTTACCCCAGATATTATTGTGGTTACGGGACACGATTCTTACAACCAGCAGGGAAAAGCCGATTTGAACAATTACGAAAACAGCAGAAATTTCATCGATACGGTGCGCCTGATTCGCAAACATTACGGAATGGACGAAGTGGTGGTCATAGCCGGGGCATGCGCTTCGCATTTTGAAGCATTGATTGCCAGCGGGGCCAATTTCGCCTCCAGCCCGGGTCGAATCAGCACGCATACATATGACCCCGCCATCGTGGCCATCAAAGTAGCCACGACAGGTTTTAACCGTATCGTTGATTTCGAAAGCATTGTCAAATATATCGAAAACGGACGCGCCGCAATCGGCGGCGTGGAAACGTACGGAAAAATGCGTTTACTGTTATAGGAGCAAAAAATGAAAAAAACCGAAAGCAAAGCCTATGCCAAAATCAATCTGATGTTGAGAGTAATCGGGAAAAGACTGTCCGGCTACCACAATCTGCAGATGGTCAATTTCAAAATCGATTTATCCGACACGGTTAGGCTAATCGCCGATGATACCGGTTCGGTCAGAGTCGATTTCTACCCGGAATTCGAACCGGAAAACAATATTGTCGAAAAAATAATTCTGGACTTTAAAGAAAGATTTGGAATCAGGGAAGGCATTACGGCCGAAATCAAAAAACAAATTCCGCTTGCTTCGGGCATGGGCGGGGGAAGCGCGGATGCGGCGGCGGTTATTCATTTGCTGGACGAAATGTTTGATTTAAATTTGAGCATGGAAGACAAACGGACTTTGGGGCTTAAATACGGCGCCGATATTCCTTATATGTTAACAGAAGGCGGCGCGATTGTCGAAGGAATCGGAGAACAAGTTGTGCCGATTTCGGAACAACTGACCAAAGAAGTGTTAATCGTCAATCCCGGATTTCCGGTTTCGACCAAAGATATTTTTCAAAGCGTCACCGATTATTCTCTACCGCTCAAGCATTCTTATATATATGAAGTGCTTAAGGAAGGAAATATCGAAGCGCTTATCCGTAACGACTTAACGAAAGTTGTGAAAAAAATGTATCCCGATTTTGCTATTGTTTTAAACGACCTAAAAAAAATGACCGACAATCCCGTCTTTATGACCGGAAGCGGTCCGACTTTGGTCGTCCTTATAAATAAGGAAATTCCCGAACCAAAAGTAAAGGAGTTCAAAAACACCTATCCCGCTTTTTATGTGCAAAAACACCGGATAATATAAAAGGGCACTCAGATGGAGTGCCCTTTTCAAAATGTGTAGCCAGGCCTAACCGATTCCTGATCAGGGGTGTCGGTTGTTACCTCTACGCTACAGCGCGTAAAAGTTCAAGGGAATCACCCTTTACTGAGACGTCTTTTACGGTAATATTATGAAACAAAAGGTAAAAATTATACAAAAAAATCAACTGGAAAAATTAAGAAAAAAGCCAAAACGCTGAAAAATTTGGCAAAAAAAGTTAAAAATATATAAAATATCTTGCGTTACATATTATAGTGTGATAGAATATGGTAAAGGGTATGAGAAAGGTGGAGTGGAAATGGTCATTACAGATGTACGTATTCGTAAAATCGACGGTCAAAGTCGGTTACGTGCGATTGCTTCGATAACCATAGACAATGCCTTTGCAGTTCACGAACTGAGAGTCATCGAGGGGAATGGTGGATTATTTGTTGCTATGCCTAGCAGAAAAACACAAGAAAGTGTTTTCCGCGACATTGCACATCCAATCAACATTGAAACGCGCAGGATGATTGAAGAGAGCGTGCTACAAAAGTATTACGAAGTAAAAGAAGAAAAAATCGCTTAGTGTACAATTTAATAAAAGGACAAAAAGAAAAAGGGCAATCTCAGTGTTGTTCTTTTTTTAATCTTCTTTGCTTTCAAAATCCCTTTTTTGGTGTATAATAGTAATTGATATTAGCAGGAGGTGTTAGAATGCAGATATTAGATTTGGTACCCATTACCAAAGATATTCGTAAACTAATAATCAAAAGTATCGCATCGATAGGATCAGGACACGTAGGCGGAAGCTTGTCGATCGTCGAAGTTCTTACTGTTCTTTATTTCCGCGAAATGAATATCGATCCTAACAACCCAAAAATGGAAGGACGCGATCGATTAATTGTATCGAAAGGACACTCGGGCCCCGGTGTTTATGCAACATTGGCGCGTCGGGGCTATTTTCCAGAGGAAAAACTTTATACCCTCAACAAAATCGGAACCGATCTTCCGAGCCATTGCGACATGAATAAAACAGTCGGGGTCGATATGACAACCGGTTCGCTCGGTCAGGGCTTTTCGAGTGCGGTCGGTGCTGCGCTCGGTTCAAAAATCAAAAACGACGGCGCCACGATTTATTGCATTATCGGTGACGGCGAAAGTGACGAAGGACAAGTATGGGAAGCCGCAATGTTTGCATCGTATGCAAAACTGAACAATCTTGTTGTTTTCTTGGATTATAACAAAATGCAAATCGACGGTTATGTCAAAGACAACAAGCACCCTGCTGATGTTATTCGTAAATGGGACAGCTTCGGCTTTTATACCCAATATGTCAACGGACACGATATGAAAGCAATTGTCCAAGCATTGGACAACGTGAAAGCATATCGTCAGGAAAAAGGCGATAAACCCAATATGATTATTCTTGACACTGTCAAAGGCAAAGGAGTTAGCTTTGCGGAAAAGGCTTTAGTTGGCAGCCACAGTATGCCTGTAACAAAAGAGCTGATGGAACAAGCTCTTAAAGAATTGGAAGAGGTGTGAAATGGAATTAAGACAAGCTTTAGCAAAAACCCTTGCTGAATTGATGAGGGAAAACAATAAAATCGTAATATTGGATGCGGATCTGTCGAAAGCCAACGGTACCGATTCGTTATACAAAGAATTTCCCAACCGTTGCTATAATGTAGGGGTTTCCGAACAAAACATGGCCAGCATGGCTGCCGGACTCTCCACCTACGGTTTTACTCCGGTAATTGTTACTTTTACCCCTTTTGCAACCAGGAGAATCTGTGATCAGATTGCGGTATCGATTGCTTACGCCAAACAAAAAGTTGTGATTATCGGAACCGATCCGGGAATAACGGCCGAAATGAACGGCGGAACCCATATGAGTTTCGAAGACGTTGGCGTTATGCGCAGCATACCGAAAATGGTAATCGTCGATATCGTCGACGATGTGCAGTTGATGAAGGCTTTGCCGCATATCATCAACTATCCTTCGGCTGTATATGTGAGAATGCCGAGAAAATCGAGACCGACAGTCTTTGACGAAAACTATCAATACCGTTTCTTGAAAGCGGATGTCCTGAAAGAAGGCAAAGACGTTACCATCATTGCTTCGGGAACCATGGTTTACGAGGCGCAGGTAGCGGCCAAAATGCTTGCGGAAAAAGGAATCGACGCCGAACTGATCAGCGCCAACTGCATCAAACCGCTTGATGAAGAAACGATTCTCAAATCGATAAAAAAGACAAACAAAGTTTTGGTTTGCGAAAACCATAACGTAATCGGCGGATTATTCTCGGCGGTAGCTGAGTTAATCGTATCCAAATACCCTGTGAAAGCCAAAGCGGTCGGCGTAATGGACGAATTCGGGCAAGTGGGCAAATACCAGGAATTGCTTGAAGTTTATCACATGACACCGGCAGATATCGCCAAGGCGACGATGAAATTGGTAAATGATAAAGAATAGAAACAAAATTTTCTGGATAAGTATCGGAATAGGATCGTTGATAATCCTGTTTCTCATTTTAATCAGCAATATCATGGATGTGGGGGAACGGCTTCGCCGAATCAACGTGTCGGTCGAAATCGCCTTCTATATTGTCTCGGCTTTAGTTGTTTATTTTTTGATTATCAATCCGATTCGGATTATTATATTTTCACCGACATTTCAGATTCAAACCGTTTTGGACAAAGATACCAGAAAAACCAGAAAAATATACAAAAAGGTTGCCAAGAACATTATCAAAAAAAACAAAATCGACGAAACGGCGATTGCGGAATTGCGGCAGTCAATTAAAGACCCCGCAGAACTGCGATTGAATTTGATGAAATTATATAACGACAACGTCAAAAAAGAACTGAACAAAATAATCATCCGCAACGCCAAAACGGTCATGATTTCCACCGCAATCTCGCAAAACGGAAAACTCGACATGTTTACCGTGCTGGCGGTTAATTTGAAAATGATTAAGGAATTGGTGCTCGAATGCGGCTTCCGGCCGTCGTTTACCAATCTCGGCAAATTGTCGGTCAACGTGTTGGTCACGGCTTTAATCGCCGACGGCTTGGAGGATTTGAACTTTAACGATCTTTTCCCGGCCAGCACAACAGGCTTTCTTTCCGATATTCCGTTAATCAAACCTATTATGTCATCGATTATGCAAGGAATATCGAATGCTTTGTTAACGCTCAGAATAGGACTGGTGACCAGAAGGTTCCTGTTTTCTGACCTGAAAGAAGTTTCCAAAAAAGAAATCCGCAGAGAAGCATTGAAAGAATCGATCAAAATGCTTCCAGTGATTGTTAAAGAAAGCATAGTTGTTTTCCCGGAACGCATCCGCAGTTTCTTCCGGAAAAAAACAACCGACGAATACGACGATGCTATGAATGCATAATCTAATAAAGGAGATTAACACTTATGGCCCTATTGCATGGTAAAAAAGTAAAGATTTTTTCATTGAATTCTAACCGTCCGCTTGCGGAGGAAATCGCTCTCAGAATCGGGATCCCCTTATCCGAATGCGAAGTAACGCGTTTCAATGACGGCGAAATCCAAATCAATATTTCGGAAACTGTCCGCGGTCACACCGTGTTTGTGGTACAGTCGACCAATCATCCGGTCAACGAACACTATATGGAACTGTTGATTATGATCGATGCTTTGAAAAGAGCCTCGGCTCAGTCAATCAATGTCATCATGCCGTATTACGGATATTCGCGTCAGGACCGCAAATCCGCTTCCCGCCAACCCATCTCCGCAAAACTCATGGCCGATTTGCTTCAGGCGGCCGGTGCGGACCGGGTTATTTGCATGGATTTGCATGCCGATCAGATTCAAGGTTTCTTCAATATTCCGATTGACAATTTTCGGGCTTTGCCGATATTGGCTCAATATTTCGACAGCGTAAAACTCGAAAACGTGGTAATCTGTTCGCCTGACCACGGCGGAGCTACTCGGGCAAGATCGCTTGCGGAATCGATTGATGCGCCGATTGCTATCATCGACAAACGCCGTCCGCGTCCGAACGAAGCGAAAGTGATGACGGTTATCGGGGAAGTAAACGGCAGCGACGTCATTATTATCGACGACATCATCGATACCGCCGGTACAATCGTGGCAGCCGTAAAAGCCTTAAAAGAAAAAGGCGCCAAACGTATCTTTGCGTGCTGTACCCATCCGGTTTTATCCCATCCGGCCATCGAAAGAATCGAAGCAAGCGACCTCGAATTGCTGATTACGACCAACACAATCAAACTCGACGATGCAAAACTGAAATGTCGGAAGATCAAACAGTTGTCGGTTGCGCCGCTTCTTGCCCAAGGTATTTTAAACATCGTGGACGACAAACCGTTAAGCGACTTGTTCTATTACCATAAAAACTAAAAGGGCATCGAATATGGAAAACCAAAGCAAAGAAAAACCTTTGTATTTCGATGCTTCAGCGACGCCGGGCGGAATCAAAATAACCAAAAGAAAAACCACGATTATTGAAGAAACTTTGACAGTTTCCCGAAACATCAATCTGAATTTGCGCGACTCGAGTTTCTTTGATAACGAATACACGAAAAAAATCTTGCGACAGGCGCAGAGTTTATAGGAACGGACCAATCCGTTCCTTTTTTTTAATTCTTAAAAAGATTATTATTAACGAAGGATAAAAAAACAAAATCCGATGCATAAAAATTTCACGAATTAAACTTTGAAATG